>JANNFV010000685.1:0-3126 GCA_031380285.1 Hyphomicrobiales bacterium
TCGACCTGCGCTACCCGGAATTGTCACAGGAAGAAAAGGCCAAGCTCGGCGACGCGAAGAAGCAGTTGCTGGCGGAAGGGCAGGTCGCGACCAAGAAGGGGTGAACCTCGCACGCTCGCCGCTATTTCTTGCAGTCCGTCGGTTTCAGCAATTCGATCCGCTTCAACTCGCCCTTCAGCGCGAAATCGCCGAAGTCCAGCTTGAGGGCACCTGAAACACCGTTCTCGAACATGTCGAAGCTGAGAACATAGACTGGCGTGCGCTCGCCATTGCCGGGTTCGAAATAACTGATCGATACCGGCCAGCGCGGCATCGTCTTCAGGCCAGCCTTGTCGGACGCATCCTCGACCGGGCGTCCGTCCGGGGCCACCAGATTGCCGATCACGGCTGTGGTATCATAGATTTTCTCGCCACCATCCGCACCATCATAGACGCGGACCTCCATGATCCGGTCGCCTTTCTTGGCGGCGGCGATCAGGCGGATCATGTGATCGGTCGGAAACACCGCGACGCCATCGACATCCATCTTGATCGGTTTGGGCTGGCGAATATCGACGGAGAGACCGCCATCATCAGCCCGCTCGGCCTGTCCGCTGGTGATCTCGGGGCGAGCGTCTCCGTTGCGCTTTTCGCTGTTGAATCGCAGCAGCTTGCCATCGCCGCCTTCGAACGTCGTGAGACGCATGTCGGAGTTGAGCGCCTTGCCCTCGCCATCGGAGATTTCCATGACCTGGCGAAAGTTGGTGGCGTAGCCCTCACAGGCATTGCCCGTGAATTCGAGGCCAATGCGCCCGGACACCGTGCTGACACCCTTGCCGCGGGAGGAATGCAGGGTGAGTTCATAGGCCGCCCTGTGCGGCACCAGCGCCAGCGCTTGGGCCGCAGCAGGCAATGGCGCGAGCGACAGGCAGGTCAGGAGAGCAAGCGGTGCGAGGCGGAGGATCATGGCTTCCTTCAGCGAATGGAGCAGCAGTGCAACGCCAACCGTTGTACCCGCGAATATGGTTGAAGATAGGCACGGCTCCGGACAACGGCAATCTGTAACGCGGCTCTTGCGGGCGTTTCCTGCTCTGGTAACACCTGTGTGAACAAGGAAAGCATCGAATGAGCCAGGTTGAACAGCGTCTTGCCGCCCTCGGCATCACCCTCCCCGTCCCGGCGGCTCCTCTCGCCAACTATGTGCCGTTCGTGATCAGCGGCAATCTGCTGGTGACCTCGGGGCAATTGTGTTTCGGTCCCGATGGCAAATTGGCCCCACGCCACACGGGCAAACTGGGCGGAACCGTCACCGCCGAGGACGGCAAGGAAGCGGCGCAGTTCTGCGCCATCAATATCCTGGCGCTCGCCAAACTTGCCGTGGGCGATCTCGACCGCATCACGCGCTGCATCAAGTTGACCGGCTTCATCAATGCCATGCCGGATTACAGCGCCATCCCCGGCGTGATGAATGGGGCATCGGACCTGATGGTGGCAGCGCTCGGCGACAAGGGACGCCATGCCCGCTCCACCGTCGGCATGGCGGTGCTGCCGCTGGACAGTGCTGTCGAGGTCGAAGCGTTGTTCGAGTTTGCCTGATCATGCAGGCGCTTCAGCATCTCATGGCCCGGCCCATCGCGCATCGCGGCCTGCATGATCGCGCCAAAGGCATCATCGAAAACTCCCATGCGGCATTCTTGGCGGCAAAAGCCGGACAATTCGGCATTGAATGCGATGTCCAGATCACCCGTGATGGCGAAGCGGTCGTCTTTCACGACTATGACCTTGATCGCCTGACGGGAGCCAGCGGTCGCGTCGATGCCCGGACGGCACTGGAGCTGAAGGCAATACCCCTCACGGATTCCGCCGCCCAAGACGGCGTGTTCTCGCTCGCGTCCATGCTGGAACTGGTGGGAGGAGCGGTGCCCATCGTGGTCGAGATCAAGAGCCGTTTCGACGGTGACTTGCGCCTGACGCGGCGGGTTGCCGAAGTTCTGCAGCAATTCCCCGAGCACCCCGTGACGGTCGAATCGTTTGATCCGCGGATTGTTGCCGCCCTGCGCATGTTCGCGCCTGAGCGTCCGCGTGGGTATGTCGGCATGGCGAAATACAACTATCCCGACTACGAAACCGTGCCGGAGGATGAGAGGCACGCCATGGCCAATCTGCTGCATTTTTCGGAGATGCAGCCGGATTTCCTGTCCTGGAACATCAAGGATCTGCCACAAGCAGCGCCTTTCCTGTGCCGTATGGCCCTTGGTATCCCGGTTTCGGCCTGGACCGTGCGGACGCCAGATGATGTAGCAAAAGCGTCCGCCCATGCTGATCAGATCGTGTTCGAAGGCTTCCTGCCGCAGGCATGACCTGGTCCGCCGTCCATCATGGTAAACCGGGCGTTAACTCGGCTCTCCTAGGCTGTTTGACAACACAGGGAGCGGGTCATGGGCGGAATCACCGATTTCATCGCGGGGCGCAGCAACAAGCTGTTGCGCGACATGCTGATTGCATCCGGCCTCATCACCGCGATGTGCCTCGTCGCAGTGGTCTCCATTGGCCATGTCGTTGAATCGATCAAGGTAGCGCGCCAGCCCTTGCCGCCACGGCTTCAGACTGTCCAAAATGCCCCGCAGAACGGCCAGATCATCACGATCACGCGGTCTGTTCTGGATGATCCAGTGCTGACCGGCAGCATCGGCGGTCGTCCGGTGATTCTTGACCCATGTACGGGCAGGGAAAAGAAATAGAAATCAATTTGATATTGGCTTTGTCTCGTTCGGAACATCAAAAGTGTTCCCATTCACCTCTGCCGCTTTCTTGAGGCTTGAGGATCGTCCGCACCCCGCGATTTCCCGATCTGGTAACAGGCAGATGCAATCTGCAAGGACAACGAGAGTGGCGTGCAAATAAAGGTGGTAACGCAACCCATATCGATCACAACCTCACTTTTCGAACGGCTGTGACGTAGAAACCATTGCATTTCGCCACGTTTGCCGTCAGAGCCTGCGGGACCAAAAGCCACCATGGCTTCCACAGGAAGCGGACCTCATGTCCTTTGCCGATCTCGGATTGTCCGAGAAAGTTCTTAAAGCCGTTACAAGTTCTGGCTACACCATCCCCACGCCGATCCAGGAGCAGGCGATTCCGCATGTC
>JANNFV010000256.1:0-4448 GCA_031380285.1 Hyphomicrobiales bacterium
CGTTCGGCGGCGGGACTGAGGAGCTTGATCCATTTGCCGATGAAATCGCCGGGAGAGAGAGGCCCTTGCGCATCATCGGCATAGGACCGGATGCCCCCGCAGCGGGCATGCCCCATCACCATGATATGCTTCACCTTGAGGGCCTGCACCGCATACTCCAGCGCCGCAGATGTTCCATGCAACTCACCATCCGGATTGAACGGTGGCACCAGATTGGCCACGTTGCGCACCACGAAAACCTCGCCCGGACGGGTGTTGAAGATCACCTCGGGGGAGACGCGGCTGTCGCAGCAACCAATGATCATCACATCGGGATTCTGGCCTGTCTTGGCCAACTCCGTAAAACGGGCCTGCTCCTTGGGGAGTCGTTCGGAAAGAAACGCCTTATAGCCGGTGACGAGTTGGTCCGGTAACATGCTGATCGCTCTCATCCGCCCCCGCCGGGCAGTTCAACGCTTTCCATATGGGTTTTGACGAGCAATTGCATCCGGCAAAAGTGCAATCCTCAGAAATGATCCGGGCGGATGACTTCGCAGTCCGAGATCGTGATGATGCCAACCTGCCGTGAGACAATCTTGTAGATCGGCTCGATGATCGCCTCGACCTTGGCCGGATCGCAGACACAGACCACGCTGACCATGCGGCCCGCATCCGACACCATGCCATCGGCCCGCCACGAGCCTTCGCGCCCCCGCCCTGCGATCACGGGATAGACGGTGTATCCGGTCACCGCGAGCTGATCGAGCTTGTCGAGCACGCGGTTCAGCGCGGGTTGCTCGATGACAATGGCGATCCGCTTCTTCAGGAAGGTTTGCATCGCATTCAGCCTTTCACCACGCCCGCCAGCCAGACATAGAGCGGAATCCCCAGCGCCAGGTTGAAAGGGAAGGTCACGCCCAGCGACAGGGTGAGATAGATCGACGGTTTCGCCTCGGGCAGGGCGAGCCGCATGGCGGCGGGCACCGCGATATAGGAGGCGGACGCCGCAAGCGTGATCATCAGGGCTGTGCCGCCCAGCGACAGGTCGAGCGCCAGACACACCACGGCGGCAAGGCCGGCGGAAATCAGCGGCATGTAGAGGCCGAAGGCGATGGCCTGCCAGGACAGGGTCTTCATGCCTTCGCGCATGCCGCGCCCGGCGATCAGCCCCATATCGAGGAGGAACAGGCAGATCATGCCGAAGAAGAGATCATTGACGAAGGGCGCCACGGCTTTCATGCCCCGGTCACCCGTGATCCAGCCGATCAGGAACGAGCCGATCAGCATCACCACGGAGCCATTGAGGCCGATCTCGCGCAGCAGGGCTCCCATGCCCTCCTCCTCGGCCCGCCGCGCGGGATCACGCGCCTTGCGGGCCAGGAGCAGCGCCGTCAGGATGGCCGGCGTCTCCATCACCGCCGCCACTGCGATCAGATAGCCCTCGTAAGCCAATCCGAGGGTCGTCATGGTCTGTGTCGCCGCCACGAACGTGACGATGGAGATCGAGCCGTAATGCGCGGCCACAGCCGCCGCGTCGATCGCCGAAAGGCGGGTCGACAGCCGCAGGAGTGCGAAGCCAATGAGCGGGATCAGGGCAGACAGCGCTATTCCCGCCAGCATGACACCGACGAGTTTCATGTCGAGGCCGCTCTTGGCAACCGCCACGCCGCCCTTGAAGCCAATCGCCATCATCAGATAGAGCGCCAGAAATTTGGCGATGGCTTCGGGAACCGTGAGATCAGAGCGGGCCAGGGATGCCATCAGGCCCAGTGCGAAAAACAGCACCATCGGTGACAGCAGGTTGGCCAGAGCCAGGTCAATGGCAGACATCGGCAATCATTTCATTTCCCAACATACACAGTGAAATAGGGCGCACCGATCCCTTGCCAAGGGCAAGCAATCTTCTCCAGCAGACAGCCGGACCGGCATCGATAGGAAGTGGGCAGAAAGCGAGCGTCTATCTTTTCGACTTGGTCGCCGCAGGCTTGGTTGCAGAAGGCTTTGTTGCAGAAGGCTTGGCAGCGGCAGGCTTGGTAGCAGCGGGCTTTGCCGCAGCAGGTTTGCCAGATGCAGCTTGCGCCGTCTCCTGCATGGCTTTGCCCATGGTCTTCATCTGGTCTTGCATCGCCGCCATCTGGGTGCGCATGAACTCGCTTTGCAGCTTCATCACCTCGTCGAAGCCCTTGGCCCTGACCAGGGATTGGGCATGATCAAGGGCGGCCTTCACGTTCTGCTCGGCATAGCCGACAACCTCCCGCGTGGCCTTCACCGAATTTTCCTGGGCCTTCTGTGCGGAACCCTGGAGGTTTCCGGCGGCCTGCTGGGTCGCTCCCATGAAGCTGTCGAAGGCCCGCTTGGCCTGCTCCACGCTCTTGTTCGCCAGGTCGCGCATTTCAGCGGGAACCTCGAACTGCGGCATCTTGAACGGATCGACCATGACATTCTCCAGGGTTGGCCATGAAACTCAGGGCTTGCCGGTTAACACTAACCGCAAGGAATGAGCCTTCTGCAGCGCCTGCCGCTTTCATTGGGCATTCGAACAGATATATTCATGCTTCATTAGTCATACGCCACGGTCAAGCTCTCCGTTGGCAAAATCGAAAGCCAAATGCCTGTGACCAACGCCATCCGCGTTCTGGTGTCATCGCTGGGAGACTTCCCGCTGGAGCCCGATTCCGGCAAGGCCTGGCTGTGGTCTGGAAACGGAGAGACACTTTTGTGGCTCTCCGACCAGGCAGCGAGCGAAGTTGGGCTGTCAACAGCTGACAACGCCGGGAACCTTGCCGATCCTTCGGCCTTCCGCGGATTCCTGCCATTGTTGACACAGGCCGCCCCGGACCGTGAGCCGATCCGCGTGCAGCAGATTTCGCTCAATCATGCTGGCAGAGGCAGCATCTACACCTGCCTGTGCCGCCATGTTCCGCTCGTTTCAGGTGGCTTTGGCCTGCTGGCCGTTGCCATCGGCGCTCCAGCACGCAGCATGGCAGCCATCCGGGAGCAGGAGCTTCATCTGGCGCAGGACCATCAACTGGCGCAGGACCATCACCTCCCGCATGTGCAGGATGCTCCATTGCCTGACGCTGCCGGGCCAATCGCACGTCCAGCTGCAAAGCCCATGGCACCGCCCGCACCGATGCCCCTTGCTCCGATCATGCGTGAGGCCGATCCAGCCACAGCGCCCGCTCTCTTGCCCGCCACCGCGCCCTCTCCCGCAACGCCGTTGCAGCCAGGCATGATCGATCCGGGAGATCAGGGTGCCCCACAGTGGACGCGCCAGGGCGGCACCCCCGAGCGGCCATTGCGCTTTGTCTGGCAAACCGATGAAGCCGGACGCTTCGTGCATCTCTCGCGGGAATTGTCGGAAGCCGTTGGCCCGGACCACGCCATGGTGATCGGCCAGACCTGGGAGCAGATGGTTGCTCGCTATGGAATCCTCGAAACCGAGGGCGTCAGCGCTGGCTTCCGGTCCAGGGACACCTGGACGGCGATCCCCGTGCTCTGGCCTGTCGCGCAGTCCAACCTCGGCGTCCCCATCGAGTTGGCAGGCATGCGGGTGCTGGACGGCCAGCGCTTCATCGGCTTTCGCGGCTACGGCATCGCCCGGATCGAGCGGGCGATCATTCGCCCGGGCAGCGCCGTCGATGCCCTGTCGCAGGACGTCGAGCCTGTGACGGAAAGGCCGGATGAGCGCTTCGGGCCTGCCGTCTTGAAACAGTTGCTGGAGATGGACAAGCCAGAGAGTGGTTTCGTCAGGGATCTGCGCAGACCCGACCCGACACAGCCGGTGATGCCAGCTTCCGAAGCTGTTCCGCAGCGCAAGGAGAATGCAGAACAGCCTCTTGCAGCACACCCGTCTCCTGCAGCCAAATCATCCGCAATCCAGCCTGATGCACAGGAGAAATCCACGCCAGCCTCCTCGCTCAGCCCGTCTGAGCGCGATGCATTCCGTGAGATCGCCAAATCGCTCGCCACACTCACACCCGCAGTGCCAGTGTCTGCGGAACCACCCACGGCATTGCCCGAGCCTCTGGCCGAGGCACCGAAACCTGACGGACTGCCCCCGGAGCCATCGCGCAAGCCACGTCCCCTCGACCTCATCACGGACAAACCGGCAGAGACTGAGGGCACGATCGTCGTTCCCCATGACGTGTTCCAGCACAAACGCATCGCCCGGCTGCCGCCAGACCCCTTGAAGGAACCAGACCCCTTGAAGGAAGCTGCGGGCGACATCCTGGAGCGATTGCCGGTTGCCCTGCTGGTGATGCAGCAAGGCAATGCCGTCTTCGCCAACCGCGCCCTGCTTGACCTTGGCGGCTATCCCGACCTCGACACATTCCTGAAGTCCGGTGGTGCCGAGCGCCTGTTCAGTGGAGGTCCGACCGAAGCGCAGGCATCCGGACGCCTCTTCACGGTGGCCAATCGCTCCGGTGCTGTCATATCGGTGGAAGCCAGCATCCAGGCCATTTCAT
>JANNFV010000266.1:0-4350 GCA_031380285.1 Hyphomicrobiales bacterium
GTTCGACATGTTGGCCAAGGCCGCGCCCTGCCCGGTGCTGATCGTGCTCGACGATCTGGATCGCTGCGACCAGGAAACGGTGACGGATCTGCTGGAAGGCATCCAGACGCTGTTTCGCAACCAGCCGGTGGTGTTCATGGCGGTGGCGGATCGGCATTGGATCACTGCCAGTTTTGCCGAACGCTTCAAGCTGTTCGACGATGGCGCCGATCGGGCGCGGCCAGTGGGCGATCTGTTTCTCGACAAGATGTTCTAGGTATCGGTGAGCATCCCGGCGCTGCCGATCGCGGTGAAGCGCCGCTATCTGGGAAGGCTGGTCGGCGTGCAGATCGATGAAACGCCCAGCGCGCACCTGCCCGACACGGCCCTGGCCGACAAAGACGCCATCGCGGGTCAGTGCCACCTCACCGGGCAGCAAAGGCGCTTCCTCGTCGTTGGTGAAGCGCACCTCCAGATAGGCCTTGGGATCGATACCCGGAGCGGCCTTCACGCCCAGAGTCGGCTCGATCTCGCGGCTGCCGAGGCGAAAGGAGCGCGTGCTGCCATCGGTGGTGATGGAGACGCGGCCCGGTACGACGAATTGCGCTGAGAAGCCCGCGACCTCGACCTGGGCCTGCAGTTGGGCGACGGGGGCGGGAGGGGCAGTTGCCTTGGCAGGCTCGGACGGATCCTGTCGACGGACCATGGAATCCTCCAGCGACATCGTTCCAATTGCTCCAGCCGCTGGCGCAGGCATCGCCCTGGAGCGCAGGCTTGGCGCGTTCTGTGCGATCACTGAGGGCTCGTTGAACGCCACGCGGATCGGCGGCACATCAGGTGCCGCCGTGCCGCCCCGGGCCTGTGCGGTTGAAACCGCCAGCGTCACATCGGACCAGTCCTCGCCGGTGCGCTGGGCAATCACGGCGCGGCGGATGAGCGCCAGCTTCGGCTTGACCTGCACCGATCCCGTGGCGAGTGCCGCATCGTAGGAGGGTCGCCACGAGACGCCGCCGACCTGATAGGTCAGCTTCAGCGTCGCCTTCGCGCCGGTCGCAGCCTCGACGCTGATATTGGCAGCACGCGTCACGCCCGCGCGCGGTCCCGCACCCGCCTGGCGGCTGATCGCGGCGATTTCCTCATCAAGCGCACGCAACCCAGAGTTGGCAGCTGACAACTCTTCTGCAACCTTTTGCAGGCCTTGGCCGACAGCATCCCAGGCCTTGGACCACTCGGCAGGATCAAGCGGCTTGTCCTTGCCCCCCAGGATGGCGGGTGCCTGCTCGCCGATGGCCGTAATCATGGCCTGCTTGGCGGTGATCGCCTGCACCTCGGCTGCTTTCTTCTGTCGGTCCTCCTGCAATTTCCGCAGGCGCTGCGCCACCTCGCCCTGCGGTCCTGTCACGCCACCCAGGGGCTGCGTGCGCATCTCGACCGAGCCGATCTGCAACTGCCCCGAGGACACGCCCTCAACCCTGAGGGAGTTGGGATCAAGCGATTGCGGCAAGCCGGAGACCACGATGGTGTGCTGCCCGGCGGGCACATCCACCTCGACGAGGCGGGTGATGGCGGCCACGCCAGGATAGACAATGACGCCATCGATTTTCGATGGAGCCGTGATCTCGGCGGCGCAGAGGGGCGAAACGCCCAGCAGGAGCGCGGCGGTGAATGCGCGAAGCAGCATGGGGTGGTTCCTCCAGGAATGCGCCGCGACGTTAGGATGCATTGGTGCCCGGCGGCAATCTGGCTCGGGCCGAATTCGGGAGAATTCACGGCGGGTTATCGGCCAAACCACGGCAGACGCGGATAATTCCACCGATCGCGCAGGGTGATAAGAGAGCGGCACCGTTAACGACTTCTCAACCATAGACCCGGCAAAGATTGCCCAGTGCATGAGGCTTGCGTGTGGCGGCCTGTGCGGGGTTTGGGCGGACGATGACGGATGTGACGGCAGGACAAGGCAACACGGGGCCAGTGGCAGCGTCTGGCGGCTTTGGCCTGTCCACCATCACCACCATGCTGAAGCGCGGCGATATCGCGCTGGCCATCGGCGTGATGATGATCCTGACCATCCTGATCGTGCCGCTGCCGCCGTTCCTGCTGGATCTGTTCCTCGCCGCGTCGATCATCCTCTCGGTGCTGATCCTGATGGTGTCGCTGTTCATCGCGCATCCGCTCGAATTCACGATCTTCCCGACCGTGCTGCTGATCGCGACCATGCTGCGCCTCGCGCTGAATCTGGCCTCGACACGCCTGATCCTCGCCAATGGCCACACCGGAACGGGTGCGGCGGGCCATGTGATCGAGGCTTTCGGCCAGTTCGTGATGGCTGGTAATTTCGTCATCGGCATCATCGTCTTTGCCATCCTGGTGATCGTGAACTTCGTGGTCATCACCAAGGGTTCGGGCCGCATCGCGGAAGTGGCGGCCCGCTTCACCCTTGATGCCATGCCGGGCAAGCAGATGGCGATCGATGCCGACCTCAATTCCGGTCTCATCGACCAGGAGCAGGCCAAGGCGCGGCGCAAGGCGCTGGAGGACGAGGCGTCGTTCTTCGGTGCCATGGACGGTGCCTCCAAGTTCGTGCGCGGCGATGCCATCGCGGGCCTGCTGATCACCTTCATCAACGTGATCGGCGGCATCATCATCGGCGTGGCCCAGCAGAACATGAGCTTTGGCGATGCGGGCAAGGTCTACACGATCCTGACCGTGGGTGACGGCCTCGTCACACAGATTCCGGCCCTGATCGTCTCGACCGCCGCGGGCCTGCTGGTGTCCAAGTCGGGCGTCTCGGGGCAGGCGTCCAAGGCGTTGAGCATGCAGCTCGCGCATTATCCCAAGGCGCTGGGCATGTCGTCCGCCGTGATGTTCGTCATCGGCATCCTGCCGGGCATGCCGATCATCCCGTTCTGGGGTCTCGCCATCGGCGCGGGCTGGCTGGCCTACCGCCTGCACAGCAAGCAGGACACGGATGTGGCGCGGGATGTGCTGGAAAAGGCTTCAGCCACCGCCAAGGATGCCCAGGCCGAGGAGCCGATCAGCGCCTCGCTCAAGCTGGACGACCTCAAGATCGAGATCGGTTATGCGCTGCTGCCGCTGGTCAATGGCGAGAACGGCCAGGACCGCCTGACCGAGCAGATCAAGGCGCTGCGCAAGCAGCTGGCGGGCGAGATGGGGCTGGTGATGCCCTCCGTGCGCATTCTCGACAATGTGCAACTCGAATCGAACAGCTACATCATCCGGATCAAGGAAGTGGAAGCGGGCCAGGGGCAGGTCTATCCCAATGCCGTGATGGCGATGGATCCGATGGGTGGGCAGGTGCAACTGCCCGGCCAGCACCTGACCGAGCCGACCTTCGGCCTGCCCGCGACCTGGATCGACCAGGGCATGCGCGAGGAAGCGCAACTCAGGGGCTACACCGTCGTCGATGCGGCCACCGTGATCTCCACCCACCTCACCGAGGTGATCAAGAACAACACGGCAGACCTGCTGTCCTTCGTCGAGGTGCAGAAGCTTCTGAAGGAACTGCCGAAGGAGCATCAGGAGCTGCTGAAGGAAATCGTGCCGACGCAGATTTCCACCACGGGTATCCAGCGGGTGATGCAGCTGCTGCTGGCCGAGCGTGTCTCGATCCGCGACCTGGGCGCGGTGCTGGAGGCGATCTCGGAGGTGGCGGGTGCGGTGCGCGATCCGCGCCTGATCACAGAGCATGTGCGCTCGCGCCTGGGCCGCCAGCTCTGCGCCCAGCACACCGCGCCGCAGGGCCACCTGCCGATCATCACGCTGTCCCCGGCATGGGAGGATTCCTTCGCCCAGTCGATCGTGGGCGAAGGCGAGGCCAAGCATCTGGCGATGCAGCCCTCGAAGCTGCAGGAATTCGTGCTGCGCCTGCGCGACGTGTTCGACCAGGCGGCGCGCGAGGGCGAGATGCCGGTGCTGGTGTGCTCGTCACAGGCCCGCATGCACATTCGCGCCATCGTCGAGCGCTTCCGCCCGTCAACGGCAGTCATGGCGCAGGGTGAGATACACCCGAGGGCCAGGTTGAAGACGGTGGGGGGGTTGTGAGGGCGTTACAGCCGCCGATCCATTCCTTCACTGTTTCCCGGCATAGTACGTATCCAGTTTATCCAGTACTTTCAGGCCCTTGGCGACACTGCCACGTGCGGCAGCCAGCCGGAAGCGCGACTCGACGTCAAACTCCGTTGTGGCTCGGATACTGAATTCCTCAATGAGCTTGTTGACACTGATGCCGCGTGCCCTGGCCAGAAGCTTGAGGCGGTCATGCTGCTCATCGGGAAGGCGGATGGTCATCGTGGCCATGTCTGGCTCCTTTCTGCAAGAAACTCTCCCGCTGTCCGAACACTGATAGAAGGG
>JANNFV010000688.1:0-2155 GCA_031380285.1 Hyphomicrobiales bacterium
CGAGATCCGCAGCGGAAGCGACAGCCGTCGCTCCGGCAAACACGGCGCCCGCGAGAGCGAGAGTCTTGAGGCTGCCCATAAGTCTAGTCCCTTGAGTTAGGCCAGACCCGAGATACGCAACGGCCTGACACTGATGCCAACACAAGGGACGATGGCAGCTAAACCCTAAGGAGGAGTTAAGGTTAACGCTTAACCCTGAAGCAACCCGACAACATTCAGGGATATCGACTGTTGTTGCAAAAACGCAACGTGTCCGGAAAGGCTTCCATACGACAGGGGGCTCAGGTCTCGCCTTCGCCGTCAGTCAGACCATCATCAATCGATTGATCGCCGCGTGTCGTGCGATCACCCAGGTTCTTGGCGATCTTCCGCAACAGACGTCGCAAGCGACGAATGTCCTTGTCGTCAAAGCCGCTCAAGGCCTGCTTCTCGACCTTCCGCGCCGTCTTGCGCAGCTCATCGATGCGGCTGCGCCCTTCATCAGCGATGAAAACCGCGACCCTCCGGGCGTCATCGTTGGTGCCCCGACGCTCCAGCAAGCCTTGAGCCGCCATGCGCGCCATCATCTTGGATGCAGTCGGCGGCTTGATTCTCAGGGCATCCGCGATGGCGGTCATGGTCATGCCGTCCTGCTCTGCCAACAGTTGCAGCACCTGATCCTGACCGGGGAACAGGCCGATTTCGGCGAGCAGCACCGCCGTGTAGGCCCTGTGCCGACGCGCAGCCAGTGTCAGTGCCTGTCCGACATCCTTGCCGTCACCCGGTTTCGGCATTCTTGGTCCCCGCACCCCACCTGCGGGATGCCCCCGGTTCATGACGCCAATGTGACATGGCAGATCAGCCCGACAGGGCCGCCTTCACAAGCTGGCTTGCCCGCGCGAAGTCCATCTGCCCGGCATACTGCGCCTTCAGGGCGGCCACGACCTTGCCCATGTCCTTCATCGACACAGCACCCGTCTCGGTCACGGCGGCAGCAATCGCGGCCTGCATGCCCGCTTCGTCCATCTGCTTGGGCAGATAGCCGTTGATCACCGCGACCTCGGCCTGTTCACCCGCCGCCAGTTCGTGGCGGCCGGCCTGGGTGAAGATCGTGATCGATTCCTGGCGCTGCTTCACCATTTTCTGCATCAGCCCCAGGATATCATCGTCCGTCAGTTGGCCCTTGCCCAGGCCGCGTGCCTCGATGTCCTTGTCCTTGAGCGCGGCCTGGACCATGCGGATCGTCGACAGGCGGGGTTTCTCACCTGCCTTCATCGCCGTCTTGACGTCTTCCATCAGTGTTTCGCGCAGGCCCATGGCTTTATCCCCTCGGGAACATCGTGTTGTGGTTGACCATATGGGGTGTCTCGCCTAACACCGCCACTTAGCCAGAAACTTGTCATACCAGCGCCGCAGCGGGCAAACCGCGCAGGCCATCCGGCGCGCGAGGGCATAGAATGACGACAGCCAATCAGCAAGCCTCAACTGTGAGCAACCCCATGACAGGCTGGATCGAACCGATCGCGACAGCCGTGCTCGTGCTCGCCGATGGCACGGTGATCGAAGGCGTCGGCCTGGGTGCCGTGGGCGAGGCCGCCGGTGAAGTCTGCTTCAACACCGCCATGACGGGATATCAGGAAATCCTGACCGACCCATCCTATGCCGGGCAGATCATCACCTTCACCTTTCCCCATATCGGCAATGTCGGCGTCAACGAGGAAGACGTCGAGACCGTCAACATGGCGGCTGCCTCCGGCACGCGCGGCATCGTGCTGCATGCAGGCATCAGCACACCGTCCAATTATCGCGCAACACACCATCTCGATGCGTGGCTGAAGACGCGCGGCATTGTCGGCATGGCGGGCGTCGATACCCGGGCGCTGACCGCGCTGATCCGCGACAACGGCATGCCCAACGCCATGATCGCGCATCATCCCGACGGACAATTTGACCTCGAAGCGCTGAAGAAGAAGGCCAAGGCCCTCCCCTCCATGGCAGGCCAGGATCTCGTGCCCCTGGTCACCGGCAGCCAGCGCTATGACTGGAACGAAACCGACTGGCGCTGGAACAAGGGCTACGGCCACCAGGGCGAGACGACGTTGCATGTCGTCGCGATCGATTACGGCGTGAAGCGCAACATCCTGCGTCTGCTGGCCGAGCGCGGCTGCAAGGTCAC
>JANNFV010000329.1:0-1530 GCA_031380285.1 Hyphomicrobiales bacterium
GCCTTGCGCGGCCTATCTCAACGGCGCTTACGGTGTGAAGGGCATGTTCATCGGCGTTCCCGTCGTGATCGGCGAGAAGGGCGTGGAGCGTGTCATCAAGATCAAGCTGAACAAGGCCGAGCAGGAGATGATGACGAAGTCGATCGCCTCCGTGACCGGGCTGATCGATGCCTGCAAGGCGATTGATCCGAGTTTGAAGGACTGAGCGTGTGGCATCACCAGCCGGTGCATCATGAATATTCAAACTGTTCGAATGTCATTATTGGGAGCAGTTGCGATCTCGCTTCTGGCTGCTTGTGCAGTGAGCCAGACTGATGTGCCCGCTGCGCTAACACAATACGATCAAGAGAATTACAAAGTTGCAAGACTATGCAGTGATCGAAAATTGGAGGATTTTGCCAAAGTGCAGCATGAAAGCGCCGAGGCTGTGTCAAATGCAGCCTTTGATGCATGTGAGCAACTTTGGAGATCTTTCGCTGTATACGGAAACATTGGACGCGGTCTCGACCCTCAATGGGCCATGACAGCGACAAGAAGGCGATATGTTTCGTCAGTTATACCGCGCGTTTTTGCGTTGAGAACTAGCCGTTAGTCTCAATGCTCGGAAGATAGGTGAGGGTTAAATGAACATCCACGAATATCAGGGCAAGGCGGTCATCAAGGCCTTCGGTGCCAGTGTTTCCGCTGGTTTTCCGGCAACGACTGTCGCGGAAGCCGTCGAGGGCGCAAAGAAGCTGCCGGGGCCGCTGTATGTGGTGAAAAGCCAGATCCATGCGGGCGGACGCGGCAAGGGCAAGTTCAAGGAACTGCCCGCCGATGCCAAGGGCGGTGTGCGTCTCGCCAAGTCGGTCGCCGAGGTGGAAGCCCATGCAAAAGAGATGCTGGGCAACACGCTCGTCACCATCCAGACAGGCCCGGCAGGCAAGCAGGTCAACCGCCTCTACATCGAGGATGGTTCTGACATCGAGAAGGAGTTCTATCTCTCGCTCCTCGTCGACCGCGTGACCGCTCGCGTCTCCTTCGTGGTGTCGACAGAAGGCGGCATGGACATCGAGAAGGTGGCGCATGATACGCCAGAGAAGATCATCAGCTTCTCCGTCGATCCGGCGACAGGCGTGATGCCGCATCATGGCCGCACGGTTGCCAAGGCGCTGGGCCTGACTGGCGATCTCGCCAAGCAGGCGGGCCAGGTGGTCAGCCAGCTCTATACGGCGTTCATGGCCAAGGACATGGAGATGATGGAGGTCAATCCACTCATCATCACCAAGGACGGGCAGCTGAAATGCCTCGACGCCAAGGTGTCATTCGATGGCAATGCGCTCTACCGCCACCCGGATGTGGTGGAACTGCGTGACCTCACCGAAGAGGATCACAAGGAAATCGAGGCCTCGAAGTATGACCTCAGCTACATCGCGCTTGATGGCACCATCGGCTGCATGGTCAACGGTGCCGGTCTCGCCATGGCGACGATGGACATCATCAAGCTCTACGGCATGGAGCCTGCCAACTTCCTCGATGTCGGTGGCGGCG
>JANNFV010000350.1:0-2435 GCA_031380285.1 Hyphomicrobiales bacterium
GTGGTGTCCGCATGCTGCGTGCCCCGCAGCAGCGTCACGCCCCGCACGCCGACCTTGGCGTGGTCGCCATGCAGGCGGAGAAACACCTGGTGGCGGGAAATCGCCGCGCCCGTCGTCAGCGACAGCGTGCTGAAATGGGCGTCCCTTGCCACCAGCGCGGACACCGTCGACAACGTCTGTGCGCTGTGATCCGCAGCATTGACCCTGACATGCTCGACCGAAGCGCCCTCTGCCAGCGTGAACTCGACCACGGTGTTCTCCTGCGCCGCGACGCATGATGCGCCGCGATGCGTCTCGATCACGGTGAGCGACGCGCCCTCTGCCAACGACACCACGACGCGGGCATGGGATGCCGTTGCAGCTGTGGTCTCGAAGGCAAGCGACAGCGGCTCCTTCACGGCCACTCCCGCCGCAACGTCGATCAGCAGGCCGCCCGTCATGAACGCCGTATTGAGCGACGTCACGATATCGCCCGAGAGATCGACACCACGGTTGAGGCTGCCCGCGACAACAGCCGCGTTCTCGTCGAGCGACGTCACTTTCACGCCCTTGGGCAGCTTCGGCTGCTTGACCAACCAGCCATCGACAAAGGCGAAGACCACATCGTCCTTCACCAGCGACCACGGCCGCTGGGATGCTTTGTCCGCTGCCGGGGCAGGGGAGAGTGGCAGGGCGCTGCGCATCATGGCGCGCAAGTCAGTGTAGTGCCACGCCTCGATGCGCCGATGGGGCAGGCCGCTTGTTTCCACTCGGGCGAAGGCTGCTGCCCGTTGCGGCTCGGCAGAACGGGCATGCGCACCGAAGAGGCGCGAAAGCTCCAGTTCAGCCGCTGTCTTCAGGTTGGATATGGCAGCGCTCATGATCACGCCGCCGTCGCGTAGTCGCGGTAGCCGTTCTTCTCCAGCTCCAGCGCGAGTTCCTTGCCGCCCGACTTCACGATCTGGCCGCTGGCCATGACATGCACGGTGTCCGGGATGATGTGATCGAGCAGGCGCTGGTAATGCGTGATCACCAGGAAGGCGCGGTCCTTCGCCCGCAGGCGGTTCACACCTTCGGATACCACCTTGAGCGCATCGATATCGAGACCGGAATCCGTTTCGTCCAGAATGCACATCCTGGGTGCCAGCAGCGCCATCTGCAAAATCTCCATGCGCTTCTTCTCGCCACCGGAAAAGCCGACATTGAGCGGGCGCTTGAGCATGTCCTTGGCGATGCCGAGCTGCTCAGCCGCGCCGTTCACCGCCTTGATGAACGCCGCAGGCTGCAACTCATCTTCGCCGCGCGTCTTGCGCTGCGCGTTCATCGCAGCCTTGAGGAAGGTCATGGTGGCAACACCGGGGATTTCCAGCGGATACTGGAAGGCGAGGAACAAACCGGCGGAAGCGCGGGCATCAGCCTCCATCTCGAGGATGTTCTCACCATTCAGCAGGATTTCGCCGTCGAGAACCTCGTAGTCCTCCTTGCCGGCGATGACATAGGAGAGCGTCGATTTGCCGGAGCCGTTCGGCCCCATAATGGCGGCGACCTCGCCGTCGTGGACCGTCAGATTGAGGCCATTGAGGATCTTCTTGTCCTCATCGGCGATTTTTACGTGGAGATTGCGGATTTCGAGCATGGGAGGTCTCACTTCAGGCGAGTTTGAATGAATTGGCGGACTTGCAGATCGAGCGCCTGAACAGCGGTCAGGCGCGTTTTGACCTCGTTTGCATCAACTGAGCGAACCACGCCGCGTTCGTTGGGATATCTATAGCGCGTCGATGCAGTCGACAGATCGTCGAAGCTCAGAAAAACCTGCTTCAGGTTGTGAGCGGCAGGCAGAAGCTCCGCCAGAGCAGCGATGTTATGCGATGGTCCTGCCGGGATGGCCTCCAACTCAAGCACGGCGCGAAGGAGCTTTTCGACCGCTTGCTGCAGAAAATAGGCCGCCTGCCTTGGCAACGGCTCTGCGAACCGGCCAGCGCCCTCCAGTTCTTCGCTCGCGATGAGCAGAAATCCTTCAATCCTACGGCGACGAATGACCTCGGGTGTGAGTTTCTCTATCATGCGCGATAAACCTCGCGCCCTTCATTCACAATTCTGGTCACAAACGAGGTCGGCAGTTGCTGCCCCACGTCGAACAACTCCGCATCGCATGGAACGACATCGCAGCCGACGCGGGTCGACCTGATCGGCTCGTAAACTTCAGCATAACCATCTGTTTCGGCATCCCCGAACCAATGCCCATCTTTCGCCACTACCAGAAAATCGAAATCACTGTCCGGCCGATGATCTCCGCGCGCGCGGCTGCCAAAAAGCCAGATCGCCTGCGGATCGAGCACCGCCACGAGCCGCGCCACGACGCCTTCCAAAGCGGCGTCCTCATCGGCGAAAATACCAATGTTCGGTCGCAAAGCAGATTTAGCGAGCGGCTTGCTCACCCCACGCTCCCCTCAAGG
>JANNFV010000692.1:0-3642 GCA_031380285.1 Hyphomicrobiales bacterium
CCCGCGCTCACCCCGGCCGAGTGGTTGGCGAGCCTTGCCGGAGCGCTGGCCGGGCTGCTGCTGGCCCATGTTGCCATGCGCTGGGGGATGCGCAGGGCGGCACCAGAAACACGCAGCGGGCAGCATTCGGACACCGTGGCCCTGTCGCTGATCCGCGGCCTGGGCCTTGTCCTCGTCGGTGGCGCACTTGCGCTCGCGGGACTGGACGTGGCGCGGCTGGAGATCACCCGCCTGCTGGCCAATGCCAACACGGTATCCATGGGAGCAACCCTCACCCTTGCGCAAATTCAGGCCGCGTTCCTGCCGCCGTTTCTGGCGCTCCTGGCGGTTCTGGCCGGCGGCATCAGGGCCAGTGTTCTCCAGGCTGCCATCCTTGTCGTGGGCGTGTTCGCGGCCCTGGCTTTGCTGCTGGTGATCGGGCTGCTCTATTTCGGCCCGCTGCCACTTCCAGGACAAAGCGAAGCGCCAACGCTCGCAGCCATCGCGGAAGCACGGGGGCGCTGGAGCATCGCGATGCCCCTGCTCCTGAGGCAATGGCCGGACTGGGCGGCTGCCGTCCAGACGGACGGCCTGAAAGCCTTTGCATCATCCGCACTCCTTGCAGCAGCAACCGCCCTCGCGCTGTCGCCTGTTCTGCCGCTCAGGCGCAAGAGCATGATGGCGGTCGCTGGCGCGGGGTGCATCCTGCTGCCTCTGGCGATCATCGCCATCGCCGGATACGCCATCGAGGCTGCCGCCAGCACCTTCATCGGAGCCTCCATTGCCCGCCCTTCGGCCGCCGTGGTCGAAGCGACACGCCTCGGACTTGTCGCCATTTGCGGTGCCAATCCCGAGACCGCTGAAGCCCTGCGGTTGGCCTGTGGCGTATCCCCGCGTGATCCTGCAGTGCTTGCCTGGGGACAGGTCAGCCTGACGCAAGCCTACCTGCGCACGGGCCTCAGCGCCGCCATCGGATTTTCGACGACAGTCACCCTTGCTGCGGGAACCCTGACGGCCGCCTGGCATGTCGCCATGGTGACGGTGGGCCTTGGCCTTGCGGCACAGGGTCTGGGCCAATTCATCCTGGCGCGCAGCTACCGCGCCGCGGGGCTGGCCAGCCTGCGTCTGGGCCTTGTCAGGCTGTCAGCCTTGCTCTTTGCGGTGGTGCTCGCCGTGCTGCCCCAGGCATGGCTGGTGGCAACGCGGGACTGGCAGTTCACCGCCATGGCAGCAGGAGCCGTCATGACGCTGGCGTTCTGGCTGTGGCTCCTGGCCAGGCAGAAGCAACAGCAGCCAGGCACCGTCCAACAGCCAAGCCCTGTTCACCCTGTTGGCGGCAAAGCCAGCCGATCCAGGGCGTCCGTTCTATCGGGCGGCAAGGCTGCGTAGCGCCTGTGCACCGCGCATGACACCCCAACCGGCATAGACGACATTGCCCAGCACCAGCGAGAGAGCCAGCAAGGCCCAGGTCCAGGGCTTCCAGCGTTCGATCGCGGCAATGATGATGCCGGTGAAGATGAAACCAGCATAGAGGTCGATCAACGTCACCACACCCCAGGGATTGGCGACGATCTGCGATCCGGAGGCCCAGAAATCAGCCCGGCCAAAGGCCCAGAAGATGGCAGCGGTCAGGGCAAGGCCGGGGATGGCAAAGGCAAGCTTGAGCATGGCGTTCTCCTTGCCCCGTATACGCGCGGCAAGGCATTGCGGACGTCTTCACCACCAACCGGCGGTCTGCCCAAAATACCACAGCGCAAACGGCAATACTGCGAAGGCCAGTCCGCGACCGATGGTGCGACCGAGACGATCAACGGAATCCTCGTCATCCGGCTGGCTCAAGCCCCGCGACGCCGCGTCCATGGCGGTGCCGCCCAGGGTTTCCCCCTCCCGGGAGAGGCGGGCGAGGTCGCGTTTGGCTTGTTCTTCCTGAGCGTTGCTCATGCCGGGATGGCCTTGCGACCCGCCATCATGCCCTCGAGGCTCAGGTCTTCATCTGCTTCAGGCCAGTGAATGCCCTCACCGCGACCAATGAGCCGGAAATTGCGGCGGACGGCAGGTGTGGCATTGTCGAGGCGCGGATACCATCTCAGCGGCATCGAGAGACGGCGACCGTCTGTCAGGTCAACGTGAAGCCAGGTCTCGTCGATATCGACCATGGCGATCAAAACAGGTTGCTCAGCGGCCGAAATACGCATCCCATGCCTCCTTGAGCGCGCTTTCATTGTCACGCGCGATCCCGATGATACGCCTGAGTTCGGCACCTGAGAACCCGTTATGGCGGGCAACCTTCAAATCATGCAGCCAGAGCTTGGCGACGAGTTCGTCACGCTCGATATGCACATGCGCCGGCTCAAGCCGGTCGGCGCTGTAGAAAAAGAATCGGTAGGGACCGATGATCAGGATCGTCGGCATCGCCCCACCATCCCACAATCACCCCAGCGTCCTCACATCGACAAACCGCCCGGCCACAGCCGCCGCCGCCGCCATCTGCGGCGATACCAGATGCGTTCGGCCCTTGTAGCCCTGGCGGCCCTCGAAATTGCGGTTGGAGGTGGACGCCGCGCGCTGGCCCGGCTTCAACTGGTCCGGGTTCATGCCCAGGCACATGGAGCAGCCCGGCTCGCGCCATTGGAAACCGGCCTTGAGGAAGATCTTGTCCAGCCCTTCGGCCTCGGCCTGTTCCTTCACCAGGCCGGAACCCGGCACGATCATCGCGTAGTCGAGGCGGCTGTTCACCGTCTTGCCCTCGACGATCTTGGCGACGGCCCGCAAGTCCTCGATCCGGCCGTTGGTGCAGGAACCGATCCAGATCACATTCAGATCGATATCTGTCATCTTCATGCCCGCCTTCAGGCCCATATACTCCAGCGCACGCTGCTTGGAGAGGCGCTTGCCTTCGTCCAGGATCAACGCTGGATCCGGCACCAGGCCGTTCACCGAGATCACGTCTTCCGGGCTGGTGCCCCAGGACACGATGGGCGGCAGGTCATTGGCGTTGAGGATCAGGTGACGGTCGAAATGCGCGCCGGGATCGGAATGCAAAGTCTCCCAATAGCGCCGCGCCGCATCCCAGGCCTTGCCCTTGGGGGATTTTGGACGCCCCTTGAGATAGGCATAGGCCTTCTCGTCCGGCGCGATCATGCCGGCGCGGGCACCACCCTCGATGGTCATGTTGCAGACCGTCATGCGGCCTTCCATCGACAGCGCCCGGATGGCCGAACCGCCGAATTCGATGACCGAACCCGTGCCGCCTGCCGTGCCGATCTCGCCGATGACGGCCAGCACGATGTCCTTTGCGGTCACGCCTTTTTCGAGCGTGCCATCGATTTCCACCATGAAGTTCTTGGCCTTCTTCTGGATCAGCGTCTGGGTCGCCAGCACATGCTCCACTTCCGACGTACCGATGCCATGGGCCAGCGCACCAAAGGCACCATGCGTGGAGGTATGGCTGTCACCGCACACAATCGTCGTGCCGGGCAGCGTGAACCCCTGTTCCGGCCCGACCACATGCACGATGCCCTGGCGCTTGTCGGTCTCGTGGAAGTACTCGATGCCGAATTCCTTGGCATTTTTCGCCATGGTTTCCACCTGGATGCGGCTTTCCGCGTCGTCGATACCCTTGGAGCGGTCCGTGGTCGGCACGTTGTGGTCGACAACCGCCAG
>JANNFV010000365.1:0-2998 GCA_031380285.1 Hyphomicrobiales bacterium
AACAGCACCAGGGCGGAGAACTTCATGCGTTCCGCGAAGGCGCCCACGATCAGGGCGGGCGTGATGCAGGCGAAGGTCATCTGGAACACGACATAGGCGTATTCGGGGATGTAGACGCCGTTGGAGAAGGTGGCGGCGACCGAGTTCGGGTCGATGCCCATCAGGAAAGCCTTGGAGAAGCCACCGACGAAGTCATTCAGCGATCCGCCATTGGTGAAGGTCATGGAGTAGCCGAAGGTCACCCAGATCAGCGAGACGATGCAGACGATGGCGAAGACCTGGGTGAGCATCGACAGCATGTTCTTGGTACGGACCAGACCGCCATAGAACAGGGCAAGGCCCGGAATCGTCATCAGCAACACGAGCGCCGAGGCAACGAGCATCCAGGCAACGTCGCCCTTGTTGGGAACGGGTGGCGGGGGTGCAGCCTGGGCCAGCGCGGGAAGCGCCGACAGCGCCACGGCCCCTGCCACCAGGCAGAAGCGCACGGCATTGGGGCGCGAAAGAAGGGAAGAAGACATCATGGATTGGAACTCCTGGAAACCGGAAGCTGGAGAATGAGGGATCAAAGGGCGTCGCGATCGCGTTCGCCGGTGCGGATGCGCACGGCTTTCTCGATGCTGGTGACGAAAATCTTGCCGTCGCCGATCTGGCCGGTGCGGGCCGCGGTGCTGATCGCCTCGACAACCTTGTCGACAAGCGTGCTGTCCACGGCAACCTCGAGCTTGATCTTGGGCAGGAAGCTCACGGCATATTCAGCGCCGCGATAGATTTCCGTATGGCCTTTCTGACGGCCATATCCCTTCACCTCGGTCACCGTCATGCCATGAACGCCAAGCGCGGTGAGCGCGTCTCGGACTTCCTCCAGCTTGAACGGCTTGATCACAGCCATCACGATCTTCATGCTTGTTCGCCTCTCGTTTTTGCGTTTTTTGCAGACTCGTCTGAAAGTCCTGTTTCAGCGGGAAACAAGTGCCGTGCCAGAATCACGTGGTCTGCAAAATCCAGCGATACAGCCGGGAAAATGGCGGGAAAACAGAGAGATAGCCGCCAAACGTGGCTAATCTGATTAAAATATAGTCAACCGGCTATTATTTAGGCATTTCTGCGCGGTCTGATCAGCCCCTCCTGGGCGACGGAAGCGATCAGACGACCGTCGCGGGCGTAGATGAGCCCCCGGGCAAGCCCCAGGGCACCCGACGAGGATGGGCTGTCCTGGGCATAGAGCAGCCAGTCATCCATCCGGAAATCGCGGTGGAACCACATGGCATGATCGAGCGACGCCGCCTGGATATCCGCGTCGGATACGGATTTGCCATGGGCCACCAGCGCCGTGTCGATCAGGGTCATGTCAGAGGCATAGGCCAGCACGGCGAGATGCAGCGCGGGATCATCCGGCAACGGGCCCGTGGCGCGAAACCAGACATGCTGGACGGGTTTCGACTGCTCTTCCGGCGTCAAGGCCTGGCCGAGATAGCGCTTGAGACTGACGGGCCTGAGTTCGATGGGCCGCTTGCGCTGGAAATAGCGGCGCGTGCTCTCCGGCAATTTGTCAGCAAAGGCGCCCAGGATCTGCTGCTCGGACATCAGCATCTCGGGCGCAGGAACCTCTGGCATCGGCAGTTGATGCTCAAGACCTGTTTCTTCCCGGTGGAAAGATGCGGACAGCGCGAAGATCGCCGCGCCGTTCTGCCGCGCCACCACGCGTCTTGTGGCGAAGCTGCGGCCATCGCGCAGGGCGTCCACCTCATAGGCGATGGGCAATGCCGGATCGCCGGGCAGGATGAAATAGGCATGCAGCGAATGCGGGCGAATGCCATTGCCCACCGTGCGCATCGCGGCGACAAGCGCCTGGCTGATCACCAGACCGCCAAAGATCCGCTGCCAGCCCACGTCAGGGCTGCGACCCTGGAACAGGTTGCTTTCGAACTGCTCGAGATCAAGTATGGAGAGAAGATCATCGATGGCTGAATGGGGCAGGGCTGACATGGCGCATGCCGATACCATCGACAGGACGCAAGAGAAAGCATGATGGCTGCTGAAACGGGCGGCAAGACCGGAGCCTCGGGAAACGCTTCTTGCGATGTCGTGATCGCGGGCGGCGGTGTCGCGGGATTGGCGCTGGCGCTGGCTTTGAAACAGGCGGCGGGTTCGGCGCTTGCCGTCGCGCTGCACGATCCGGCCTTTGCGCGGCAACCTCAGATCGGGTCGGCCAGCCGCGCCTATGCCATCGCCGCCGGTGCGCGCAGGATGCTCGACAATCTGGGCGTCTGGGAGACCATTGCGCCCACGGCACAGCCGCTGGTTGCGATGGACATCACGGATTCCGCGCTGGATGAGCCGATCCGCCCGCTGTTCCTGTCCTTCGAGGGCGAAGTCGCCACGGGCGAGCCGTTCGCGCATATGGTCGAGGAAGCGCCCCTGCTCGGCGCTTTGAAGGCCGCAGCGGCCAGTGCCGGTGTTACCTTTTCCTCCCTTCCCATCACGCATTTCGACAGCGATGCTGACGGGCTGCTGGCGACGGCGTCCGATGGCACGGTCATCGCGGCCCGGCTGCTGGTCGCGGCGGATGGCGCGCGCTCCCGCCTGCGGGAACTTGCAGGCATCTCCTTTTATGGCTGGAGCTACGACCAGAGCGCCATTGTCGGCACCATCGCGCATGAGCGCGAGCATGGTGGGCGGGCGGTCGAGCATTTCCTGCCATCGGGTCCGTTCGCCCTGCTGCCGCTGAAGGGCCGCCGCTCCTCCATCGTCTGGACGGAGCGCAAGGCGGATGCAGTCGCCATCCTGCGGCGCGACCCCGATACGCTTGCCCACATGATCGAGAAGCGCTTCGGCCTCGAATTGGGCGAGATCACGCTGGAGGGGCCGCTGCACGCGCTGCCGCTGTCGCTCGGCCTGACCCGCAGTTTCATCGGCGAGCGCCTTGCCCTGCTGGGCGACGCCGCGCATGTCATCCATCCCATCGCGGGGCAGGGCCTCAATCTCGGCCTCAAGG
>JANNFV010000400.1:0-1600 GCA_031380285.1 Hyphomicrobiales bacterium
GATCCCAAGACCTCGGTCGAGGTGATGGAAATCATGGTGCGGCTTGCAGGCGTGCGCAACACGCCGGTCGTCATCAACATCCACAACGTGGATCTGGCCAAACGCTTTTCCAACCGCATCGTCGGCATGGCGCGGGGCGAAGTGGTGTTCGATGGCCCACCGGGCGACCTGAAGGACCATCATCTCGCGGATATCTACGGCGGCGAAAGCTGGATGGAGGCGGCATGAGCGCCGCTTCCCTGACGGATCGCTCGCGCGAAGCCTTCCTGCCGAACTGGCCGCGCCGAGCCGCGTTCATCGCGTTCGGTCTTTACTGCCTCTATGCGATGTCGACGCTGGACATCACCTGGGTGCGTTTCGTCAAGGGACTCGACCAGGGCGCCAAGTTCCTCGACCGGCTCTGGCCCCCGAATTTCGCGCCGGACAAGGTGGCGATAATGGGCGAGGGACTGCTGGAGTCGGTGCAGATCGCCATTCTTGCTACCGCTGTCGGCATCCTCATCTCCATTCCCATCGGCCTGATGTCGGCGCGCAATCTGGTGCCGGGCTGGCTGTCCTGGATCGGGCGGGTGATCATCGCCGTCGCGCGGTCGTTCCACCCCATGATCGTGGCCATCCTGTTCGTGAAGGCCGTGGGTTTCGGTGCGCTTGCGGGCATCCTCGCCCTCATTGTTTCCTCCATCGGTTTCATTGCCAAGCTTTTTGCCGAGGCCATCGAGGAGATGAACATGAAGCAGGTGGAGGCCGTGCGTGCCACCGGTGCCTCCTGGCTCAACGTCCTGTTCATGGGCGTGATCCCACAAGTGATCGCGCGCTTCGTCGGCTTCTCCGCCTATCAGCTCGATTCAAACCTGCGGAATTCGACCATGGTGGGCATCGTCGGTGGCGGCGGTATCGGGGCCACGCTTTTCACGGCCTATCAGCGTTTCGACTATGATTTCGTCATGACGATACTGCTCGCCATCATCGCCATCATCATGGTGAGCGAGCTGCTCTCGGGCTGGCTGCGCAAGGTGTTCCAATGACGGCTGCATCTTCACCCGTCCAGCCCGTTGCAGAGCGGATCTGGGAGCGGTTCACGCCAGCCCAGAGGATGGGTCGTTTCGCGACCTATCTTGGGGCGGTGGCGGCCATCGTCTGGTCGTTCCGGCAGATCGAGATCATCCCTGAATTTCTCTACGATGCGCCCGAGCAGACGCTCGATCTGTTCAGGCGCATGTGGCCCATCGATTGGGCCTATTACCCCAAAGGTGTGCATGACGCGCTGATCGAGACATTCCATATCGCCACGCTTGGCACGCTGCTGGCGCTGATCCTGGGATTTCCGATTGCCCTGTTGGCAGCCAAGAACATCACGAAGTCTATAACGCTGAACTGGATCGCCAATTTCCTGCTGGTGGCGTCACGCTCCGTCAACTCGCTGATCTGGGCACTGCTCTTCGTGGCGATCTTCGGACCGGGTGCCATTGCGGGCGTGCTCGCCATTGGGGTAATAGGCCCAATCGATGGGCCACATGCGCCTGAACAGATCGAGCGTCTGCTCGGGCGCATCGTAGAGAAATTCAGGGATGATCTCGATCTGCCGGAACGACCAGACGAT
>JANNFV010000433.1:0-2138 GCA_031380285.1 Hyphomicrobiales bacterium
GTTCGAAGGCTTCGAGATCGTCGCCACGGTCAAAGATGACCTTGCCGTCCGCAATGACGGCATGACGAAGTTCGCTGTTGTCGCTGGCGTTCAGGACGACCACGTCGCATTGCCGTCGTCGTCCTTGGAAGCGATCACGAAGGCTACGCCGCGTTCGATCCGTTCCGCCAGGGTCGAAGGCGCACCTTCCGGCCCGGTCGGTGGCGGCGGAACGGCTTGTTGCGGAACGGGCGCGGGTGTCTGGCCGGGTGCGGTGGGAGCCCCCGGGACTGTCACCGGAGGGATTGCGGGTGATGGTGTTGGAGAGGTGGTGGGAGGCGCTGAACCCACGCGAAGACGCGTTGGATCCTGCGGGAGCAAGCCTTGTGTCTTTTGCCGTGTTTCAGGATTGGCGCAATCCTCGGCCAGCGCGGCTTCCAGCGCCTTCCGCCTGGCCTCAAGCTGATCGAGAATGCCCTGATTGGTCTCCAGCGCCTTTGCGGTTGCTGCATCGGCTGTGTAGCTCAAAAGACCGGGAATATAGGTTGCTCCCACCGCCAGAAGTGCGAGGCCTGTGGCGATGGCCGCCGCCCTGGCGGAATTGCCTGCGGTGACAACCGTGACGGGTGCGCGTGGGGAGGGCGATACGACACCAACACCAGGGATTGGTCGCTGGTCTTGCATCATGTTGGCCGCGGAGCTCTGCCCGGTGGCGGGCGAGGCTGGGGCCTGGTTGGCCACCCATTCCGCCCTGGACAATACTGGCAAGGGCAAGCGCCCCGCCAGCGGTCCCATGATGGCCGAGAAGTGGCGCTCCCGGCTGAACCGATCAACCCCCAGCGCAAGCGGCAGCAGGCCCCAGTCAAGGATGACCGGTTCTCCTCCCACAGCAAGCAACGACTCGGGCGAAGCAAGATTGAAGGCCGCGGAGATGAACGGTCCGAACTGTTCGTCGAACAGCAGCGGGCGTAGCGCCGCGAGCCGCGTCTCGAGGGTGCGCTGAACAGCATTGAACGTGCCTTGATCCAGTTCGGAAAAAGGCTTCGCTGTCCCTTCGTAGCGCGTGTACCAGTCAACCCTGCCTGATGCAGCACCGTTGGACCGCGATATCACGGGCTCTGCGAACAGACCGGCGCAATCACTGCCACACCGATTGGCGATGACGTCAAGGATGCGTGTGTAGGCATCAAGCGCGGCCTGATCATCGATCTCCACCATCCGGAGCCCGGACAGAGATCGGCTGCCTAGAAAAAAGCGCCCGCTTGACAAAATTTCACCCCAATATTGCCCTTTCCGACTAAATTGCGTCCTGATCAGGCCGTCAAGAACTACATTGCGCTTGGGAGCATTGTTTTTGACATTTCATAGTCGATACAATCGCAATGTGCCCGTTATGACGTCAGGTGCATGGACATTCGAAAGA
Source organism: Hyphomicrobiales bacterium (assembly GCA_031380285.1). Classification (GTDB taxonomy): domain Bacteria; phylum Pseudomonadota; class Alphaproteobacteria; order Rhizobiales; family Beijerinckiaceae; genus JADCCX01. The sequence goes on from JANNFV010000433.1 coordinate 1,403, forward strand.
TCACTCCCCGGTCGAATGAGGCGGTTTGACAGACTCCTTGCCGCATGGGCTGTCTTCCTTGTCCAGACATGCGCTGAGAGTATTTCATAGGGGTTCCGCGAGCGAAGACGCCCGATGCGCCGAAAAGCTGTCATGGAACCGGCGAGACTATGACGGATGTGCAACAATATGATGCGTGATTGAAGGAAATTGGTGGAGGTAAGCGGGATCGAACCGCTGACCTCTTGCATGCCATGCAAGCGCTCTCCCAGCTGAGCTATACCCCCACACGGGTTTCCGGTTCTGGGTGTTCCACCGGAGGGACTTGGCGAATGGGGCTTGCGCCGCACTCGCCGGGTCGTTTGTCACAAGCCGCCAAACTGCGCAAGCCAAAACTCTGGTTTGCTGCAATGCGAGGGCCGCCAGCAAGTGGCTGGATCAGACTTCTTCCTCGCCCTCGATCTCGCCGTCGATCAGGCCGGAAACGTCGTCGCCTTCCTCTTCCTCTTCCAGGAAGGTGTCATCTTCATCGCCTGGGGCGATTTCATCATCGATCTCGATGTCGTCAGCCACCACGTCCTTGGAATCGGCAACCTCGGCATCTTCCAGAGGCACGAATTCCGCCGTTGCCGCCGCAGGATCGGCCGCATCGTCCTCGTCGTCGTCATTCGCTGCTGCGGCGGAAGCCTTCAACAGCGGTTCGAAGGAGGCACGCGGCCAGGATTCGCCCGAATAGGGCGAAACGACGGGGTCACGG
>JANNFV010000456.1:0-17933 GCA_031380285.1 Hyphomicrobiales bacterium
GTGCTGTTCGTGCTGTCGCGGGTAGCGCAACTCTCGGTGGAACGCACGACCATGGCGATCCTGCCATGGCTGGCGCCACTCTTCGCGGCGCTGATCGCCATCACCTTCATTCCGGAGATCACGCTGTGGCTTCCCCGCACCATGGGCATGGTGCGGTAGCATCGCGTCAAGGCGGTGCGAGCGTTCCGCGTGCTGTCGGTCGCTCCGTGCGATACTCGCCATGGGCCACCGCGACGAAGGCGATGCATGTCGTGGCAATGGCCGTGACCCACCAGGTCTGCGACGTGCCCAGACCCATGACGGCAAGCGCCAGGGCAAAACCGGTGCAGCCCAGCGCGAAGGCTCCGATCACGCGCCCAAGACGGGCGATGCGCAGGACCGCGAACGCCATGCCGACGGTGAAGGCCAATGCGCCCAGCACACCAAGCTCGTACCACAGTTCGAACAGCAGGCTGCTGGGCGCGGATGTGTCCAGCGCCTGGGAGATGCGGTTGCGCAAGGCCGTCTCCAGCCCGTGACCTGTCAGCAACCGCGAAGGATCAGCAACGATCACGTCGGCCCAGACCTGCATCGTCCGACCGACGCCGTTGGCCTGATGGTTCAGAAGCGAGATGATGACCGCAATCACCGGTGCGCCCATGACAAGGATGCTCATGGCTGTCACGAAGGCCACGGCGGCCCCCCGCAGGTTGTTCATGGCACCGCCCAGCAGCACCGCACCCACCAGCAGCGCGGGCAGGACGTTTGGCCCCTGCAACACCAGCGCCAGCCCGCCGACGCCGCCCGCCACGCACATGGCAGCAACGCTGCGGCGCTTGATCGACAGCCAGGTCACGGCGGGCCAGGCCATCAATGCGATCAGGATGGCGGCACGTTCCAGCACCACGGGATCGGTCAGGCCGGGCGACAGTACGGCCACGCCCAGGGCACACAGCGCGGATGCTCCCACGCCGAGCGACAGCAGATAGAGGTTTGAGGCCCGCATGCGCTGCGGCAGAGCCAGGATCGAGGCCAGCGCCATCGCGACGGAACCCGCCACACGGAACAGGCGTTCCGCGCCCGGTCCGGGGTAGGGTGTCCAGGCCAAGGACAGGGCAGACCAGCCCAGCAAGAAGAGCGCCGCGAAGCCGATGGGGCTGGCAATGGCCTCCCGCAGGCGCGACCAGGCCGCAGGCTGGCCCTTCATCATCAAGGCGGCTGAGATCAGCACGAGAATACCGATGGGCGCGACGACGACCATGGCACGACGCGAGACAATCGCCGCCAGGGGCAGCACGATGCACAGGATGCCGAAGCCGACGCGAAACAGCAGTTGCGCCGCCTGTTCCGCCGGATCGACCGGATGCTGTCCAGAGATAATCGTCATCGGGCCCCAACCCTGCATGCGTCCAATGGCGACACCATATATCGCATTGCAGCAACAAACTGTTGAACCTTTGCAACAGGCCACGCCGAATTCATATGGCTGCAAGCGTGAAATCCCGCTTGCTTCAGCCGGTGCGGAAGGCGATTTTGCAACCATGCACGAAACGTTCACGGCCCGGATATGACGCGCCAATCCCCTTTCCCCTCGGTCGATGCGGTGCTGTGTGCACCGGATGGCGCGGTCAGCGTCGCCCGCTTCGGTCGCAACGCCGCGACTGCGGCGGTTCGGGCGGTGCTGGATGGCTTGCGGGCAGGCCGGGCATCGGATGCGGCCCCTGTTCCTGTCGGCACGGTGGCTGGCGCGGCTCTTGCGCGGCTCGTGGCCAACGATGCGCCAAGCCTTCGGCCCGTTCTCAACCTGACCGGCACAGTGCTGCACACCAACCTTGGCCGGGCGATCTTGCCAGAGGTCGCGGTCACGGCGGTGGCGGAAGCGATGCGCTGCGCCGTGAACCTCGAATACGACATCGCCACGGGCAAGCGGGGCGAGCGCGATGACCATGTCCGCGGCCTGATCCGTGAACTGACCGGCGCGGAGGATTGCGTCGTCGTCAACAACAATGCCGCAGCCGTGCTCCTGGTGCTGTCCGCGCTGTCCGCGGGCAAGGAAACCATTGTCTCGCGGGGCGAGCTGATCGAGATCGGCGGTTCTTTCCGGCTGCCCGACATCATGCGCCGCGCCGGTGCGAAACTGCGCGAGGTCGGCACGACCAACCGCACCCACGCCGCCGATTACGAAGACGCGATCACGGCCCGCACGGCGCTGCTGATGAAGGTCCACACCTCGAACTACCGCGTGCAGGGTTTCACGGCGGAGGTCGGTGGTGCTGTCCTTGCCGAGATCGCGGCGGGGCATGGCTTGCCGCTGGTCGATGATCTGGGCTCCGGCACGCTGGTTGACCTGTCGCATTACGGCCTCAGCCGCGAACGCACGGTGCAGGACGCCCTGGGCGAAGGAGCCGGTCTGGTGACCTTCTCGGGAGACAAGCTTCTGGGTGGGCCGCAGGTCGGCATCATCGCAGGGAGGCGCGACCTGGTGCAGCGTTGCGCCCGCAATCCCCTCAAGCGTGCGCTGAGGGTGGACAAGCTGCGGCTGGCAGCCTTGGCGGCAACGCTGAAGCTCTACCGCGATCCGCAGTCCCTGCCCGAGCATCTGCCGGTCCTGAGGTTCTTCACGCGCAGCAGGGAGAGCTTGCTGGCGCTGGCCGCGCAATTGCAGCCAGACATGCAGGTGGCGCTGGGGTCGGACTGGACGGTGGCACCTGCCGAACTGATGAGCCAGATCGGTTCGGGTGCCTTGCCGCTGGAGACCTTGCCGAGCGGCGGGTTGGCGATCACACCTGTCAGGACTCGCACGGGACGCGCACTGGACAGCCTCGCCGAGCGCCTGCGGACGCTGCCGCTCCCCGTGATCGGGCGGATCCATGCGGGGCGGTTGCTGCTGGACCTGCGCTGCCTGGACGATGTCGAGGGCTTTCGCCGCCAGCTTCCCCTGCTGGGGCCAGCCGCGTGATCATCGCCACCGCCGGTCATGTCGACCACGGCAAGACCAGCCTGGTGAAGGCCATCACGGGCGTTGATGCCGATCGCCTGAAGGAGGAGAAGGCGCGTGGCATCACCATCGATCTGGGCTTCGCCTATTGGCCACAGCAGGGTGCCGACAGCATCGGCTTCGTCGATGTGCCGGGGCATGATGGCTATGTGCACAACATGCTGGCAGGCGTCACGGGCGCCGCGGCGCTGCTGCTGGTTGTCGCCGCCAATGACGGGTGCAAGCCGCAGACGCTCGAGCATCTGCTGATTGCCAACCTGCTCGGCATCGACAGGGGCGTCGTCGCGTTGAGCAAGGCTGATCTGGCGGATGCACCTGCGCGGGAGCGGCGGATCGGCGAAATTCGTGCGCTCCTGGCAGGCACGCCCTTGCGCGACGCTCCCATCATCCCTGTCTCGGTCATGACTGGCGAGGGACTGTCCACGCTCATCACGGCGCTGCAAGCGCTGCGGGACGAGCGCAAGGCGGATGCCAGCAGTCGTCCGTTCCGGCTGGCGGTGGATCGCGTGTTTTCGCTGCACGGAACAGGGACCGTCGTGACCGGCAGCGTCCAGTCCGGGCTGGTCAAGGTCAACGACCGGCTCCTGCTGTCACCCCAGGGTTGCGAGGTGCGTATCAGGGGCTTGCACGCGCAAAACCGCCCGGCCGAGATCGCCTGTGCCGGGCAGCGTGCCGCGCTCAATCTGGCCGGTGTCGCCGTCGAGGATGTCCGGCGCGGCGATGTGCTGCTGGCGTCTCACCTGCACCGGCCCACCCGGCGCTTCGATGCGTTCGTCTCGCTATCAGCTACGGAGGCCAGGCCGCTCGCGACATGGACGCCCCTGCATGTCCATGCTGGAACCGGCAGCTGGACCGGGCGCATCGTGCCGCTGCGTCATGCCGTCATCCAGCCCGGCACCATGCAGCCCGTCCAGATCGTGCTTGATGCGCCCGCCGTGCTTTTCGGCGGCGACCGTTTCGTCCTGCGTGATGCCAGCGCCCGGCGCACCATCGGCGGTGGCCTCGTGCTGGATCGCGTCGCCCCAGAGCGCAACCGCCGCAGGCCCGAGCGCCTGGCCGCGCTGGAGCTTCTGGCCTCGAAAAGCGCGGTCGAAGCCCTGCCTGGTCTGCTGGACCTGCCGCCCCACGCCGTCGCCCTTGAGGCCTATGCAGCGGACCACGGGCTTTCGCCCCAGGCGTTCCAGACAGTGATCGCGCGGGACAATCTGTTGTCCCTGCCCGGTCAAGGCGGAACCCTGGTCATGGCTCCGGCGATGGTTCTCATGCTGGCCCGCCGGATCGGGGCGCTGCTGGCCCAGCACCACCAGAAACTGCCGGATCAGCCCGGCTTGAGCGCCGACCGGCTGCGTCTGTCCCTGCCGCAGCGGCTGGTATCCCCTGCATTTGCGGCCCTCACCGCGCATCTCATCCGCCGCGGCGAGATCGCCGCCAGCGGGGCCTGGCTGCGATTGCCCGATCACGTCCCGCGTCTCTCAGTGGAGCATGAGGCGCTGTGGGCGCGGATTTGCCCGCTGCTTGCAGGCGAGAACCGCTTCAAGCCGCCGCGCGTCAACGAACTGGCGGAGATGCTGCGGCTGCGCGAGGACACCGTGCGTGGCCTGCTCAAGCGCCTGGCACGCCGGGGCGATGTGGACGAGGTGGCAGAGGATCATTTCCTGTTGCGACCTGCGGTCAGCGAGCTGCTGCGATCCGCCATCGAAACAGAAGCAGCCCAGCCGGACCGCTGGTTCAACGCTGCTGCCTTCCGCGACCGCCTGGGCATCGGTCGCCGGATGGCGATCCTGATCCTGGAGTTCTTCGACCGCCACGGCGTGATGGTTCGAAAGGGCGATCTGCGGCGGGTGGATGGGCGGCGGGCAGGGATGTTTGGCTGAATGTCATCCCCGGCGAGCCGAAGGCGAGGGAAGGGGATCAAGACATACGGCTGAACCAAGCGGAAAGGCTGGTCTGGATTCCCTTCCCCTCCGTGCCTTTCAGGCCCTCCGGCCGGGAATGACAGTCACAAAATAAACCGGCTCAGATCGACATTCTTCGCCAGTTCGCCCACGTTCTTCGTCACATAGGCCCCATCAATGGTGACGCTTTCGCCGTTCCTGTCAGGTGCGGTGAAGCTGACATCGTCGAGGATGCGTTCCATCACGGTTTGCAGACGGCGTGCGCCAATGTTTTCGACCGAGGAATTCACCTCCACCGCAATGCGGGCCACGGCATCGATGGCATCATCCGAGAAGGCGAGCTTCAGCCCTTCCGTGCCCATCAGCGCGATGTACTGCTTGATCAGCGACGCCTCGGTTTCGGTCAGGATGCGCCGGAAATCCTCCTCGGTCAGGGGCTGCAACTCAACGCGGATCGGCAGGCGGCCCTGCAATTCCGGCAAAAGGTCGGAGGGCCGTGCCAGATGGAACGCTCCCGATGCGATGAACAGGATATGGTCTGTCTTCACCACGCCGTGCTTGGTCGAGACATTGGTGCCTTCGATCAGCGGCAGCAGATCGCGCTGCACGCCCTCGCGGGAGACCTCGCCACCGCCCCGGCTGCCTTCGCGCACGCAGATCTTGTCGATCTCGTCGAGAAAGACGATGCCATTGTCCTCGACCTGGCGGATCGCTTCCTTGATCACGGCATCCTGGTCCAGCAGCTTGTCGCTTTCCTCGGCGACCAGCGGCAGATGCGCTTCCTTCACGGTCAGCTTGCGTGGCTTGCCGCGTCCCTGCATCTTGCCGAAGATATCGCCGATGGAAATCGCGCCGACCTGACCACCGCCGGGCATTCCGGGCAGCTCGAACATCGGCATGCCGCCACCGCCCGACTGGATCTCGATCTCGATTTCCTTGTCGTCGAGTTCGCCCAGCCTGAGCTTGCGGCGGAAGCTGTCCCGTGTCGCCTCGCTGGCATTCGCGCCGACGATCACATCCAGCACGCGGTCCTCTGCCGCGCTCTCGGCGCGGGCTTGCACCTCCTTGCGCTTGGCTTCCTTCACCTGGGCAATGCCGATATCGAGCAGGTCGCGGATGATCTGCTCGACATCACGCCCGACATAGCCAACCTCGGTGAATTTGGTGGCTTCGACCTTGAGGAACGGCGCGTTGGCGAGCTTGGCGAGGCGGCGCGATATCTCCGTCTTGCCGCAGCCCGTGGGGCCAATCATGAGAATATTCTTGGGCAGCACCTCTTCGCGCATCGTGCCGGTCAGTTGCTGACGCCGCCAGCGATTCCGGAGCGCAATGGCGACGGCGCGCTTGGCATCCTTTTGACCGACGATGAAGCGATCCAGTTCCGAGACGATTTCGCGGGGCGAGAAGGTGGTCATAGCGCGATGCTCTCGATCACGAGGTTGCCGTTGGTGTAGACGCAGATGTCGCCCGCAATCGCCATGGACTTGCGCACGATCTCCTCCGCCGTCAGCGGCTGGTCGACCAGGGCGCGGGCCGCCGCCAGCGCATACATGCCGCCAGAGCCGATCCCCATGACGCCGCCTTCCGGTTCCAGCACATCACCCGTGCCGGACAGCACCAGGCCCGCCTCCTTGTCCGCCACCAGCATCATGGCTTCGAGGCGGCGCAGATAGCGGTCGGTGCGCCAGTCCTTGGCCAGTTCCACGGAAGCGCGCATCAGCTGGTTGGGATATTGCTCGAGCTTGGCCTCGAGACGCTCGAACAGCGTGAAGGCATCGGCGGTGGCACCCGCGAAGCCAGCGATGACATTGCCCTTGCCGAGGCGGCGCACCTTGCGGGCATTCGACTTGATGATGGTGGGGCCAAGGCTCACCTGCCCATCGCCGCCGATCACCACGTGATCGCCCTTGCGCACCATCACGATGGTGGTGGCGTGCCAACCGGAATAGGCGGAGGATGGGCCGTCAGCGTGCATGAAAACCTCGATCGGCCACCGATTCGGCCTGCTGTGAGACCATATTTAGGGGCTTGCCAGCCGAAACGCCAATGCCCCCGTCTTGATCCTCTCATGCCAATCCCCTAACCCGGAAGACATGAGCACCAAACTGACGCTTGACCACCTGAATGCCCTTGGCACCGCGGCTTTTTCCCAAGCCATCGGCGATATCTTCGAGCATGCGCCATGGGTGGCCGAGGCCGTGGCCGGCCAGCGCCCCTTCGCAGGCGTGACAGAACTGCATGCCGCAATGATGGCGGCGGTGCGGACCGCACCGCGCGAGCAGCAACTGGCCTTCCTGCGCGGCCATCCGGAGCTGGGCGGCAAGGTGGCGCGGATGGGTTCCATGACGGCGGATTCGGTGGCCGAACAGGGCAGCCTCGACCTTAACCGGCTGAGTGATGCGGAGTTCAGCCGGTTCGAGGCACTCAACGCAGCCTACCGCGCCAGATTCGGCTTCCCCTTCATCATCTGCGTGCGACGCCAGACACGTGATGCCATCCTGTCGGAATTCGCGCGTCGAGGGGATTTGAGTGTCGAGGATGAATTCACCACGGCGCTGGACGAGATCGGCCACATCACCCGGCTGCGCCTGGTGGCGAAGGTCGATGGACCCGGCCTGCCGAAGACAGACGGCAGGCTCTCCACCCATGTGCTGGATACGCATGTCGGTAAACCCGCGCCCGGCGTCCGCATCAGGCTGTTCGAGGTCGGCGCCAGCGCACGCGGATTGATCGCGGAGGCCGTGACGAACGCCGATGGGCGAACAGACCGCCCCCTGATCGGCGGCGAGCCGCTGCGCTGCGGCACCTATGAGATCGAATTTAGTATCGGTGACTATTTCCGGGCGAAGGGCGTGCCAGCGGCGACGCCCGCCTTCCTCGACGTGGTGCCGATCCGTTTCGGCGTGGCGGAACCGGAAGGGCATTACCATGTGCCGCTGCTGGCGACGCCGTGGAGCTATTCGACCTATCGCGGCAGCTGAGCCTTACAGGACGCTGCCCGCTTTCAGTCCCGCGCCGCGCAGGAACTCAGTGGCCGAAACCGGACCTTTCCCAGCGCGTTGCACGTCGATGATGCGAAGCGCACCCGAACCGCAGGCGATGGTCAGCCCGTCACCGATGGTCGCTCCGGGAGGTCCCGAGCCCTCTGCCAGCGCCGAGCGCAGCACCTTCACCCGCGTCAGTCCCTGCCCCCAGTCCGCCTCGAAGAAAGCGCCGGGAAACGGCGTGAGGCCGCGCACCTGGTTGTGGATGGCCATGGCTGGCTGCGTCCAGTCGATCCGGGCCTCCGCCTTGTCGATCTTGTGGGCATAGGTCACGCCCGTCTCCATCTGCGGCGTGAAGCCAAGTGCGCCGCGCGAGAGCGCCGCCAGCGCCCGTGCCATCAGATCGGCGCCCAGCAGCATCAACCGATCATGCACCTCGCCCGCCGTGGTGTCGGGTCCGATCCTCATGCTCTCCGCCATGGCGACGGGGCCGGAGTCGAGGCCTTCCTCCATGCGCATCACCATCACGCCGGTTTCCGCATCTCCCGCCATCACGGCCCGCTGGATGGGAGCCGCACCGCGCCAGCGCGGCAGCAGCGAGCCATGCAGGTTCAGGCAGCCTAGTGCAGGTGCGTCGAGGATCGCCCTGGGCAGCAGCTTGCCATAGGCCACCACCACGGCGACATCGGCCTCGTGGCTGGCAAAAAGCGCTGCGGCCTCGGGCGTCTTGAGCGTTTTCGGTGTGAACACCGGAATGCCGAAACGCTCTGCCATGGTGTGGACGGGGCTTGGCTTCAATGCCATGCCCCGCCCGGCGGGTGCGGGCTCGCGGGTGTAGCAGGCCACCACATCATGGCCCTGGCCGACGATTTCGGACAATGTGGGCGTCGCGAAATGCGGCGTTCCCATGAAGATCACGCGCAGACTCATGCGTTCATCGTTCCTTTCAAGGCTTGATTTCCGTCAAACCTTGTTCATTCCTGTAACGTATTGTCACGCTGGGCAGGGTTGAACCCTGGCCCGGGACAGTTTATTCCTCCTGTTACAACGTGCCTTAGGGCTTGGCCATGGATCGCATAGACCTTCTGAAGCGCAACAACACCGGACAGAATTTCACGGGCTGCCCCGTGCACCAGCTAAAGGGCATGTTGCGCGATGCAGGCCTGCGCCCGACGCGCCAGCGCGTGGCGCTGGGTTGGATGCTGTTTGGGCGCGGCGACCGCCATGTCTCGGCGGAAGGCCTGCACGAGGAGGCGACCAAGGCCCGCGTGCCGGTTTCGCTCGCCACGGTCTACAACACGCTGCACCAGTTCAAGGATGCAGGCCTGCTGCGCCAGGTGGCAATGGAAGGGTCGAAGACGTATTTCGACACCAACACCTCGGATCATCATCACTTCTTTGTCGAGGGCGATGACCGGATGATCGATATCCCCGGTGCACAGCTTGACGTCGCCAACCTGCCCGAGCCGCCGGAGGGCATGGAGATCGCGCGCGTCGATGTGATCGTGCGTCTCCGGAAGAAGGTTTGAGGCGTAGGGGTCTGCTTTTTACGCAGGCTCCTTCTTGGCTTCCATATAGTGCCTCAAGACCTTGTTGATGCGGCTCTGGTAGCCCGACCCTTGTGCCTTGAAGAACTGAAGCACATCATCGTCCAGACGAATCGAGATTGGTTGTTTGGCGGGAGCAGGCACGAATACGGCCGTAGACCAGTCGATATCGTCGAAGCCCTGAAGGTCAGGGTCTTCCGCGATCTGGCGCTCGATGTCGGCTTCGGTCGTGGCTTTGAGCCGCGCGATATCACTCCCTCCACGCATCTGCCGAATGTCATCGAGCGTGTAACGCACGATATTCTCTTTCTTCTTTTGGCCATGCGCGTCGCGCCGTGATGATGCGGATGACGTCGCCGCGGACCGTGTAGATACCTGTGACGCAGACTTCATCGATCTCTCCAATGACGCGCCAGCGCGTCTCTTCACCTTTGTTCGACGGTACAATGACGTGTGCAAAATCGAAGAGGCCAGCGACATCAGCAAAAGCGATCGCGCGTTCTGACATCACACGCTCTGCTTTGGCTGGATCCCATTCGAACTGCATTCACAGTCGCGCCTTTCGATCACATGGTTGCTTCAGCCTCATGTTTCACGGCCTGATAACCAGACATAAATTTGTATATACAATCGTATCGCCTTGATCAAGGCCCTGCGATGGTCCAATGATGGCCCATGCGTTTCCCGCCCTCCATCCTCGATGAAATCCGCGCCCGGTTGCCGGTTTCCGCCGTGGTTGGCCGGCGAGTAAAGCTCGTCAAATCCGGTCGCGAGTTCAAGGGCCTGTCGCCGTTCCAGGCCGAGAAGACGCCGTCCTTCTACGTCAATGACCAGAAGGGTTTCTACCACTGCTTCTCCAGCGGAAAGCACGGCGATATTTTTCGTTTCGTAACCGAAACGGAGGGCTTGCCCTTCCCGGAGGTGGTCGAGCGGCTCGCCAACGAGGCGGGCGTCACCCTGCCGAAATTCGCGCCCGAGGCGGTCGAGCAGGAAAAGAAACGCAAGGATCTCTACGACGTGGTCGAGCTTGCGGCCAAGTTCTTCGAGGCGCAGCTGCAAAAACCCGTGGGTGCCAACGCGCGGGCCTATCTCGCCAAGCGCCAATTCACGGATCGCACGCAGGCCGAGTTCCGCATGGGCTTCGCACCCGAAAGCCGCGACACCCTGCTGAACCATCTGCGAGGACACAACGTCTCGGATCAGCAGATGCTCGATGCGGGCCTGGTGATCGAGCCGGAGGGTGACCGGTCGCTGTATGACCGTTTCCGCAACCGGGTGATCATCCCGATCCAGGACGGGCAGGGCCGCGTCGTGGCCTTTGGCGGCCGCGTGCTCGATCCGGAAGGAAAGCCGAAATACCTCAACAGCCCGGAAACCAGCCTGTTCAAGAAAGGCTTTCTCGTCTTCAACGGTCACCGCGCCCGCGAGGCCGCCTACAAGGCGGGAACCGTGATCGCGACCGAGGGCTATCTCGACGCCATCGCGGTCTGGCAGGCCGGGATGCGCCATGTCGTGGCAACGCTCGGCACGGCCTTCACCGAGGAGCAGATCGCCACGCTCTGGCGGTTCGCGCCGGAACCAGTGATCTGCTTTGACGGCGACAAGGCGGGTGTTGCAGCCGCCAACCGCGCCATCGACCGCATCCTGCCGGTGCTGAAAACCGGATTTTCGTTCCGCTTCGCCATCCTGCCCCAGGGGCAGGATCCCGACGACCTGATCAAGACGAAGGGCGTCGAAGCCTTCGCGGCTGTCACAGCCAAGGCGACTGGCCTCTGGGATGCCCTGTGGCAGCGCGAGACAGCGCATTTCGATGCGGCCACGCCAGACCGTCAGGCGATGCTGGAAAAGACCTTCCGCGATCTGATCGCCCAGATCGGTGATCCGCTTGTCAGGCGGCGCTACGAATTGTCGATGCGTTTCCGGCTCAACCAGTTCTTCTGGGAGCAGGGCGGCGGCAAGCGGTCGGGCAAAACAGGCTTCAAGGGCGCAGGCGAGCGTGGTCTGTCGCGGGGTCCGGTCAAGCTGTCACCGGGGAGCGCTGCGGGCCTGGGCACGGTCGCGCCACGCTTCATCGCGCTGGAGCGCATCTTTCTCGGCCTGTGCATCCATTTCCCGGATCTGACCGAGCGTCATCGCGAGCGCATCGCAGGCTTGAAGCTGCGCGGCGATTTCAAGTCGGAGGTTCACGGCACCACGACCTACGATACGTTCCTCTCGGATGTGCTGCGCGTCATCGATGAATACGAGGAGCCGGAGCAGACCGAGTTCTACAATCTGCTCGACCCCTATTTCATGGAATGTCTCGATTTCATGCATGGTCGCGAGGATATGCGGCGGGGCCTGGTCTGGGGTCATCGGCTGGTCGAGGGCTTTCCGGTGCTGAAAGCACTGCCGGATGAGGGTTTCGTCGAGCGATGCTTCGATCATTTCATCCGCATGCTCGAATTCCGCGAGGCGGAGGATGAACTGGCAGGCTTGACCCTGACGCCTGCGGAGCAACTCACCGATGCCTGGGCGGAGCGCCTGATGCAGCTCAAGCGCGACATCGAGACGGACAGGGCGGCCCTTGATCTGGTCGAGCAGGAACTGGCGGAAATGGCGGCCAATGTCGGGCAGAAGCCCTTGGCGTTTCCCATGACCAGTGCGCCAAGACAGCTCGCTCCGCCGCGCTATCCCGATGTGTCGCCGGATTTCTGAGGATGCTCTTCAACCGTGGAGTTGCGCGGTATCTCTAAAAAATCGTTATAGATCAACGGCTTGATCCCAAATCTCCCGATGCCGCAATTTGGGCGGGTTTTCCAACAGACTGCCGGTCGGTCTGGATGGCGGGGGCTGATCAGGAAGCGGCGGGGACACTGTCTCGCGCCTGGCCCATGGATCGGAGATCATTGCATGCTCGACTACTACCGCTTCGGCATCGAAGAAGAATACTTCATCTCGAACGCTCGCACGCGGCAGGCCACGCGCTTGCTGCCCCGCGCCTTCGATACCGAGATTCGCCAGGCGCTGCCCGATGCGCTCAGGCCCGAGATGCTGCAATCCCAGATCGAGGTGGCGACACCGCCGTCGCAGGAGTTGGGGGCGGCCCGCCAGTTGCTGGCGGGCTATCGGCGGATGCTGGCAGCCATCGGGGATGAACACGACCTGCTGGTCATGGCGTCCGGCACCCATCCGCTGGCCCGTTGGGATCGCCAGAAGGCCAGCCCCAAGGCCCGCTACAACAAGCTGATGCATGACCTGCAGATGGTGGGCTCGCGCAACATCCTGTGCGGCCTGCATGTGCATGTCTCGGTGCCCGATCCCGGGCAGCGCGTCGATCTGATGCGGCGGCTGATCCCGTTCCTGCCGGTCTTTCTGGCGCTGTCCACCTCGTCGCCCTTCTGGCAGGCCAGACGCACCGGCCTGATGGGCTATCGCCTGGCGGCCTATGACGAGTTGCCGCGCACGGGGTTGCCGGAACTCTTTGCGGACGAGGCGGAATACAAGGGCTATGTCGATGCGCTGGTGCGTTGCCGCGCCATCCCCGACGAAAGCTATATCTGGTGGGCGGTGCGCCCCTCGGCCAAATATCCCACGCTGGAGTTGCGCATTGCGGACAGTTGCACCCGGGTGGAGCACACCATTGCCATCGCCGCGCTCTATCGCTGCCTGGTGCGACACCTCGTCGGCAATCCCGCGTTGAATCGCGACATCGGCGCGGCTGAAAGGGCGATTGCGGTCGAGAACAAATGGATCGCCCAGCGGCATGGCATCCATGGCGCGCTGATCGACGCGGCGACGCGCACCGTGCGTTGCATGAGCGAAATCGTCGAGGACATGATTGCGATGCTGGAGCCCGATGCGCTGGCGCTGGGTTGCCGGACGGAACTCCTGAGCCTGCGCGGCATCATGACCTTCGGCACCAGCGCCGACCAGCAGATCGCGCTCGATACGGATGCCCGTGGCCGCGGGCGGTCTGGCGAAGAGGCGCTGGGCGACGTGGTGGACTGGCTGGCGCTGGCCACGCGTGGACAGGAGGGACCAGCGGCGACCACGGTGCATTGATCCGCGAATTTGGGCAAATGCGAGGTGTTGCCGAATCGTGACTCTGTTGCAGGAAAGCAAGCGGGAGAGATGGACCCTGTTCGGCAGGCTATGGCATAACGCCCACCCTGCAAGGACAATCATGTCGTGAAAGCGCTTCCGCAAAAGCTGGCCGTGTCGCTGTTTGCCCTGGTGGTGGGCAGCGGAACGGTCGTGGCTCAATTCCAGCCCGTGCCTGCCGCGCCTCAGTCCGGCTCATTCGGGCAACCCCTGCCGCCACCACCGCCCGGGCCTCCGGTCGCGCCTGAAGCCACGCCTGCGATTCCCACATCCGCTCCTGTCGCAAGGCGCAAGCAACCCGCTGCACCCGTGCGGTTCGCGGCGCTGCCGAAAGACACGCGCCCGACCTTCACGGCCCAGTCCATCGAGGCAACGGAGGCCGCCGTCGCACGCTATCGCCAGATCGTGGCGCAGGGCGGCTGGGGCCGCGTGGCACCCGGCAACATGGCGCAAATCCGCGACAGGTTGGTGATGGAGGGCGACCTCGAACCCGGTGCCTCGGGCGCAGCCATCGCGGCAGGCGTGCGGCGCTTCCAGATTCGCCACGGCCTGCGTGACAGCGGCAGCGTTGCCGGTCCGACGCTGACGGCGATGAATGTTTCGGCCCGCACGCGCCTGCAGCAGCTCGAAGCCAGCCTTGGACGCATGCGGGCCTCGAGTTTCGGCTTCGGCGAGCGCTATGTGATCGTCAACATTCCCGCCGCCGCCGTGGAGGCCGTCGAGGGAACGCAGGTGCGCCGCCGTTACGTGGCCGTGGTCGGCAAGGCGGAACGCGCCTCTCCGCCAGTGGAAACCCGCATCACGAATGTGAACTTCAACCCGACCTGGACGGTACCGACCTCGATCATCAAGAAGGATATCATCCCGAAGATGCAGAAGGATCCGGGATATCTGACCCGCTCCAAGATTCGCATCCTTGATGGCCGCGGCAAGGAGATCAACCCGCGCTCCATCGACTGGAGCACGGAACGCGCCGCTAATTTCACGCTGCGGCAGGATCCCGGCGTGGGCAACTCCCTGGGCCAGGTGCGCATCGACATGCCCAACAACCTGGCGGTCTACATGCATGACACGCCGTCCAAGGGCCTGTTTGCCCGCGACGACCGCTTCCATTCCTCGGGCTGCGTGCGCGTGGCCGATGTGCGCGACCTGGTGACCTGGCTGCTCGCCGGCAATGGGGGCTGGGATCGCTCCGAAACCGATGGTGCCATCGCCGAAGGCGAGCGCAAGGACGTGCGTCTCGCCCGCCCTGTTCCGGTGGCCTGGACCTATTTCACGGGATACGGCATGCCCGACGGCACCGCCCATTTCCGTCCCGACATCTATGATCTCGACAGCAAAGGCGGCGGCCAGCCGATTGCCGTGCGCTCAGCACCCCGCCAGCCTGCACCGGATGGATTGTCGCCCGCAACGGGCGGGCTTGAGCCACTGCCGGTTGAGCCACCGCAGCGCAGCTTCTGGGATTGGTTCCGCCCGCAATAGGCCGCCACCGGGAAGGCCTGTCCGCAAATCGCCACATTCCTGCGCGAATCGGATGACGGTTGATTCGGGGAATGGGTTGATGGACACAACGTCGCCAAGCGTGATGGCACACCAGATCTTCGTGGCCCTGGCCCTCGTCCTGGGCACGGGTATCGTGCTGTTTCCGATCTTCTCGACTCTCTTGTAAGGCCAAGAGGTTGCGCGTTGTGCGCAATTAACCATCAACCTTAAACCCGCCTTAAAGTGATCTCAGGCATTTTCACGGTCGGTCCCTGTCGCCATCACCGGCAGCGGGACGAATGACCTTGGGATGGCCAGAGGAAGCATGGGGCGCTCGAAAGCACGAGACCGGATCGAGCCGAGGTTCGAGGGAGAGCCGCGCCGCCGCGATGAGCGTGATGATCTGGCGCTGCACGATGACGACCGGCCAGCCCCGCGCCGGGGCAGCCGTGCCGCGCGCAAGGCCTCACGCTCACGCCGTCCGCGCCGTTCGCTGCTGGGCCGCATGGTCTATTGGACTGTCACGATGGGCGTCTGGGCCTTCATCGGCCTGCTCGGCTTCTTCGCCTACCATGCCATGAAGCTGCCGCCGATTGACCAGCTCGCCGTGCCCAAGCGGCCGCCCAACATCGCCATTCTCGCCAATGATGGCACGCTCATCGCCAACCGGGGCGAAACGGGCGGTAGCACGGTGACGATCAAGGAACTGCCGCGCTATCTGCCGCAGGCCTTCGTCTCCATCGAGGATCGCCGGTTCTACAGCCATTACGGCATCGATCCCGTCGGCATCGCCCGCGCCGTGATGCGCAACATCACCGGTGGCCGGTTGTCCGAGGGCGGCTCGACGCTGACTCAGCAGTTGGCCAAGAACCTGTTTCTCACGCAGGAGCGCACGGCCTCCCGCAAGGTGCAGGAAGCCATCCTCGCGTTGTGGCTGGAGCGCAACTTCAGCAAGGACCAGTTGCTGGAACTCTACATGAACCGCGTCTATTTCGGCTCCGGTGCTTACGGCGTGGAGGCGGCGGCGCAGAAATATTTCGGCAAGTCGGCCCGTGCCGTGTCGGTGGCCGAGGCGGCTGTGCTCGGCGGATTGGTGCAGGCCCCTTCGCGCCTCGCCCCCAACCGCAACCCGGAGGGCGCGGCAGAACGTGCCGCCCTGGTGATCTCGGCCATGGTGCGCGATGGCGCGATCAAGGACGCCGATGCCAAGGTGGCGCTCGCCACCCCCGCGCGATCCCGCCGCCAGGCGGGAGCCGGCTCGATGAACTACGCGGCTGATTGGATCGTCGATGTGCTCGATGATTTCATCGGCGCGGTCGAGAACGATATCGTGGTGTCGACCACCATCGATCCGGCGGTGCAACGCCTGGCGGAAATTGCGCTGGTGTCCGAACTGGACGCCAAGGGGGCGAAACAGGACGTCACGCAAGGCGCACTGGTCGCCATGGCGCCCGATGGTGCGGTCAAGGCCATGGTCGGCGGGCGCAACTACACCGAAAGCCAGTTCAACCGGGCTGTTGCGGCCAAGCGCCAGCCCGGCTCGGCCTTCAAGCCCTTCGTCTATCTGGCGGCGCTCGATCGGGGCTACACGCCGGAATCCCCGCTGCTCGATGCGCCGATCAACATCAAGGGCTGGAAGCCCGAGAACTACACCCGCGAGTATTTCGGCGAGGTGCCGATGCAAAAGGCGCTGGCGATGTCGCTGAACACGCCTGTCGTGCGCGTCATCCAGGAGGTCGGCCCGCGCAGTGTGGTGCGCACGGCGCAGCGCCTCGGTATTTCATCACCCCTGCAGGCCCTGCCGTCGCTGGCGCTGGGCACCTCGGAAGTCACGCCACTGGAGATGACCGGCGCATATGCTGCTTTCGCCAATGGTGGCACGGCGGTGATCCCGCACGCCATCCTGCAGGTCAAGACCGCCGCAGGAAAGGTGATCTACACCCGCCAGAGCCGCGATCTCGGCCGTGCCATGACGCTGGAACAGGCGGGGCAGATGAACCAGATGCTGCGGGAAACCCTGGTGTCCGGCACGGCAAGGAAGGCCGATCTTCCGGGCTGGCCTGCCGCTGGCAAGACCGGCACGACGCAGGACCACCGTGACGCCTGGTTTGTCGGCTACACCGGCCATCTCGTGACAACCGTCTGGGTCGGCAACGACGATGGCGACGAGATGAAGAAGGTGACAGGCTCCGGCCTGCCCGCCGAGATCTGGCAGAAATTCATGCGGGAAAGCCACGGTTCCGTGCCGGTCGCGGGCCTGCCCGGCCTCAGCTGGCGCGCCACGGCTTCTGTCTTCCAGCCGCAGTCAGGGCCGATTCTCCCACCGGGAAGCGTAGGCTCCACGACGCCCCGCGGCCAGCCGAGGGCGGCAGCGCCAGTTGCGGCGGAGGATACGAGCCCGCACCGCTTCAACCAGTTGCAAGGCCCGTCGCGGGATGAGCGCAATCTGCTGCAGCGCCTGATTGGTGGATAGCAGCAGGGGCCACTGAGCCTACACCCATTCCTTACCCCTTGCGGGGAAGGTGGCCCGCAGGGCCGGATGGGGGGGGCCCAACCGTGGCACCTGATCCTCATCCACCCCCATCCGTCACGGCTTCGCCGCGACACCTTCGCCGCAAGGGGGAAGGAACGAGGAAGCGTTGCTATCGGGCAAACCTGGTTCCCACTGGTACAACGCTCACCCTTGAGATTTTGCAGCGCCTTGCGCCAGATGCGTGCCGACGCGGCGCATGAAATCGCCGAGTTGTTCGCATTCCTCCGCCGAGAGCACCAACATCATGTCCTCGATCACGGTGACTTGGACGGCCAGCGCATGCCGCGTCAAAGCATGGCCTGCAGCTGTCAGCCGCAGCCGCCGCACGCGCTTGTCCTGGCTGTCGGAGATGCGCTCGACCAACCCCCGCTTTTCAAGCTCAGGGAGCAACATCGACAGGTTGGAACGTCCGACGAGAAGCCGGTTGGCGAG
>JANNFV010000485.1:0-5038 GCA_031380285.1 Hyphomicrobiales bacterium
CGCCGCATCGGGCTGCAGAACAGCCAGGTCGTGCCCATTCTTGGCGGCGGGCGTCTGATCGCGCGCAGCAAGGGCTTTCAGGTCGGCGCGCTGCAGATGCGGACCGACGCTGCGGCCAACGCGGGCGCGGTGGCGACGGACTACTCGGTGGTCCGCGTGAATCGTGATGTGCTCAGCCGCAGCCGCATTGGCGTGATCGCCACGCGCCGTGGTCCCGGCGCCGCCGGCGGCTACGAGAACTACGCCTACGGCGCCGACGCCAACTTCAACTTCGGCACCAACCTCAACCTGTCGAGCTATGACGCGCGCAGCGACTCGACCACTCCGCCGTCGCCGGAGAACGCGTCGCGGGTGCTGAGCTACCGCGGCGCCATCAACTGGAACGCCGACCGCACCGGCTTCCAGCTCGATCACACGTTCGTCGGCGATCGGTTCAATCCCGAAATCGGCTTCCTCCGTCGATCGGCCTTTGCCCGCACGTTCGGGTCGGCGCGCTACAGCCCGCGGCCCAAGGGTTGGCGGAACATCCGCAAGGTGTTCTACGAAGCGAGCTACGACTACTACGAAGACCCCAACCACGATCCCGAGTCGCGCGAAGCGCAGGGCGCCATGCGCATGGAGTTCACCAACAGCGACCAGTGGGCGTTCGAGTTTTCGCGCATGTTCGAGAAGCTGAACGCGCGGTTCGTGCCGTCCACGGGCGTCGCGGTGCCGCTTGGCGCGTACCAGTTCACGCAGGGCCGGTTCCTCTACACGTTCTCGCCGGCCAGGCGGGTGTCGGGGACGATGCAAATGACCTATGGCGGCTTTTACGGCGGCACCCTGCGCGAGTTCACCTGGCGCGGTCGCGCCGAGTTCGGGCCGCGGTTCCTGATGGAGCCCACCGTGTCGCTCAATTATTTCAACACGCCGTACGGCGTTGGCGATAGCCACCTGATCAGCTCGCGGTTGACCTACTCGATCACGCCGCGCATGTTTGCCTCGACCCTGATTCAGTACCAGTCGTCGACCGACACGGTCAGCACCAACGCCCGGTTCCGCTGGGAGTACCAGCCGGGCAGCGAACTGTTCGTCGTGTATAGCGATGGCCGCAGCACGGTTGGCGACGGGTTTCCACCGCCGCTCGAGAACCGCAGCTTCGTGGTGAAGGTGACCAAGCTGTTTCGGTTCTAGGGTCGGTTAATCGATCGGTAACTCTGCGCTGAGTGTGCGGAACTGTGTTCAATTTGTCATAGTGCCCCTCCGAAATCTCATGTAGAATTTTGGCATACTCAAAGACCTTCTCCAAGAAGGCACTGTGTCAAACCATTTCAAGGGGCTTCATATGACGATGAAAACGTTTGTGGCGGCTGTATCCGCCTTCACCCTCCTCTCCACCGCAACCTTCGCCGCCGATCTTCCGCGCAAGACGGTGGCACCCATCTTCGCCCCTGCACCGGCCTTCAGTTGGACCGGCTTCTATGTCGGCGTTGCCGGTGGTGTGCTGATGAGCGACAACACCTGGACCACGACGGGCATAGCCATCAATGCCGCTGGCACGCTGGGATTGCCCGGGCGGAACGACAATCCCGCCTCCTTCGACAAGACTGGCTTCCAGCTCTCAGGCTATGTTGGCTACAATTACCAGATCAACCAGAGCTTCGTGGCAGGTATCGAAGCCGATATCGGCGGCGTCTTTGGTGGCAAGAAGTCGATCTACGGCATTCCCGGCACCTTCGCGACGGCATACCCCGCCGGTTCCGTTGATGCGACGACCGGCGAGATTGGCCTGAATGGTTCGATCCGTGGCCGCCTTGGCTTCCTGGTGATGCCGACCGTGATGCTCTACGCCACCGGCGGCGTGGCGTTCCAGCAAGCCAAGTATGGCATGTCCTGCGCATCGACGGCGCCAGGCTGGTGTATTGCCAGCCGCGCCCAGACCGAATCCGCAACGCGCGTGGGCTGGACGCTGGGCGCTGGCGCCGAAGCACAGCTCTGGGGCAACTGGCTGGGCCGCGCCGAGTATCGCTATGCGGATTATGGCAACAAGGGCTTCACCTTCTTCCAGGGTACATTTGACGCTGTCGGCGTGCGGACAAGCCTGAAGACGCACATGGTTCAGGTTGGTCTCGCCTACAAGTTCTGATCGGTCAGCCATCGCTGGTCTCAAGGAACCCGGTCCCGCAAGGGCCGGGTTTTTTGTGGCTTGTGGCCACAATCCGGCTGTGTGCCCCCACCGACTCAGCTATGCCGATCCGGAATGACCGATTTCTCCCCCCAGCAGGACGACGCGCTGCTGGCCGTCAGCCGCTGGCTGAAAGCGGCCCGGACAGGCAAGGCCCCGCAGCTTTTCCGCCTGTTCGGCTATGCCGGCACGGGCAAGACCACGCTCGCACGGCATATCGCGGAACAGGTGGATGGGGAGGTGCGGTTCGCGGCTTTCACCGGCAAGGCGGCGATGATGCTGCGGGCCAAGGGCTGCAACGATGCCTCCACCATCCATTCCCTGATCTACCGCTCGCAGACCGAGGATGACACGGGTGAGCCGAGCTTCTCCCTCAACCGTCAATCCGATGTGAAGAAGGCCGATCTCGTCATCATCGACGAATGCTCGATGGTGGATGAGGAACTGGGCCGCGACTTGATGTCGTTTGGGGTGCCGGTGCTGGTGCTGGGCGATCCCGCGCAATTGCCGCCGGTCAAAGGCGGCGGGTTCTTCACCGAGCAGGAGCCAGACATCATGCTGACCGAGGTGCATCGCCAGGCGCGGGACAACCCGATCATCCGCATGTCGATGAATATCCGCGCGGGCCAATCGCTCGCGCCAGGGGCCTATGGTGCAAGCCAGGTCGTCCGCCGGGGCGCGCTTGGCAAGGAGGACATGGCCAATCTCGTGCTCGCTGCCGATCAGGTGCTGGTGGGCCGCAACAAGACACGGCGGGATTTCAACCTGCGGATGCGGGAGTTGATGGGACGGAGCGATCCGCTGCCTGTTGCAGGCGACAAGGTGGTCTGCCTGCGCAACAACAAGACCAAGGGCCTGCTCAATGGAGCCACGTTCACCGTGAAGGCCGTCGGCAAGGCCCGGACCGGCATGGTGACGATGCGGCTTGATCCCGATGATATCTCGGCCTTGAACGTCAAGGTTTCGGTGCTGCCCGAATTCTTTCTGGGGCAGGAGGAGAACCTGCCCTGGCAGGTGCGCCGGGAATCGGACGAATTCGATTTTGGCTTCGCCCTGACGGTCCACAAGGCGCAGGGATCGCAATGGGACCGGATCGTGCTCTTCGATGAGAGCTTCGCCTTCCGGGAACACCGGGACCGCTGGCTCTACACCGCGCTGACGCGGGCGGCGGAGAGCATCACCGTCGTGGTGTGACGGGGAATCGTTGACGGTCCAGGATCGGCGCGCAAGTCTGCTGGATCGGCTTGCGCGCTCTCCTGGTCTGGTCATCAGGCCCCCATGGCGCTCTGGAAGGCGATCACCAGGGGCACGGAGGCAGAAATGCCGCCCAGCACGCTGATGACGCAGTCGCGGATCATGGCGATCTTCTCGCGCTGCGGATCATTGTCCTCCTGGTGCAGCAGGTGTTCACGCCGGACTTTCTCCTTCAACTGGCCGCGCAGGGGGTGCGTGCCCAGAAGCGAAGGATCGGCGCGCTTGAAGTCATGGGCGATGTTCAGGTGTGCGTTGCTGCTCATGTCAGTTCTCCGATGATGTGCCGGGGACCGGGTTGGTCCACGGGGTTAACTGGCCCTCGGTTCTGAGAATGACGCAATTCTTTGTTGATGCAATGCTCTGGTTGGTTTTTACCTAATATATAGAATTGAATCGAGTTAATATCTGCAAATTGAAATGAGTTAAATTCAATAAAGCGCTGAGTTGGATTGTTTTCAATGATTCATATACTGCATTATAATTGCTTTTTATTCAAAATAATTGCTCTTTCTATTCCATTGAGATCATTGAAAAATCCGCCTGAAGCCAGGCCCGCTGCTTCGGCCAGGGACAGGACGGATGGACCCTGGCCTTGGCCGAATTCCAGGACGGCAAAGCCATTGGCCTCCAGAAGAGCGGTGATGTCAGGCAGAATGCCGCGATAGCAGTCCAGTCCGTCGCTGCCGCCGTCGAGTGCCAGATGGGGATCGTGATCGCGGACTTCGCGGTCTAGCCCTGCGATGTCGCGTGTCGGGATATACGGTGGATTGGAGACAATGAGGTCGAAAGGCCCTTCGAGGCCCTGCATCCAGTCTCCGCGCTGAAAGCTGGCGCGGGTGGACAGGCCGTTGAGCTGTGCATTCACCCTCGCGATCTGCAAGGCGTCCTCGCTGATATCGATGCCAAGGCCGGTTGCCTGTGGAAACTCGACCAGGAGGGCGAGCAGGATGGCGCCTGTGCCGGTGCCGAGATCGAGAATGCGCAACGGTGCCGTTCTGCCACGCGCCGCAATCCCGTGGTCACGCGCGGCGCGGACCACGGTTTCGGTGTCCGAGCGGGGCGACAGCGTGGCTGGTCCCACCTTCAGATCCAGGGTCCAGAAGCCGCGATGGCCGATGATCCGGTCGACGGGTTCACCAGCGAGGCGTCGCTGCACGAAGCTTTCCAGTCTTGCGCTGTCACCTCCGGCGTCCTCGACCAGCCACCGCGCTTCCAGCGCGGCGGCTTCTGCTGCGGCGGGGCGCAGCCGCTCTGCCAGCGCCCGCATCCCCGAGGGCGTCACAAGCCTTCCTCTGCCAGCAGCGCCGCCTGGTGCTCGGTGATCAGCGGTTCGATCACGGGGTCCAGATCGCCCGCCACGATCTTTTCAAGAGAATAGAGCGTGAGGTTGATGCGGTGATCGGTCAAGCGCCCCTGCGGGAAGTTATAGGTGCGGATGCGCTCGGAGCGGTCACCGGAGCCGACCTTGGCCTTGCGATCGGCAGCCCGCACGTCGTCGAGCTTCTGGCGCTCCAGATCATAGAGGCGCGACTTCAGCACCTGCATCGCCTTGGCCCGGTTCTGGTGCTGCGAGCGCTGGTCCTGCGAGAACACCACCAGTCCCGACGGCAGATGCGTGAT
>JANNFV010000496.1:0-2388 GCA_031380285.1 Hyphomicrobiales bacterium
GTGCTGATCGATTCGGTCTCGGTGGAATACATGAAGGGCGCAACCATCGACTTCGTGGACGACCTCATGGGGCAGGCCTTCCGCATCGAGAACCCGCTGGCAACGTCAGGCTGCGGCTGCGGTACGTCTTTTTCGTTGTGATACAGGCTTTTCCGGCGCGGTGTTGACCGGATTGACGATCTGACCGCAATCTCTCCATAATTCGGCATTCCTTTTCAGAGTTCCGCAATCCCTTCCTGTTTCTGTGGCGTTTTCCTGTCCCGATTTCCTCCCGCCCGGAGCCACTCCCTGTGAAACATATCCTCGCCACAGTCTCTGTTGTCGCCCTTGCATGGGCCGCGTCCTTGGCCACTCCGAATTTGCTGAATCCAAAGGGAGGAACCGCCTTTGTCGGTTCCGCCATGGCGCAGTCGGCGGTCGTGCTGGAAAACCTCAGTTTCAAGGGCGACAATGGCTCAGTGTCGATCCCCCGGATCACGGTCGAGGGGTCGTCGGCCTCCAAGGCAGAACTGGAGGCGCTGTTCGACACCAAGACCGTGAGCACGCTGGGGCAGCGGCTGGCGCAGTTCTCGGCGCGCAGCATCAGCATCCCGGTGATCGAATTCGTGCAGGTGCTGCCCGACGCGCGGTCCGTCACGACCTACAAGGATCTCGTGCTGCGCGATGTGCGCAACGGGGTGGTGGCCGACGCCGTGACGCCGATGGCGACGTCGATTGCCAAACCGTCCGCTCCGAACAAGGGCTTCCCCGGCTTCGAGATGAGCATGGCGAGCATGACCATGAAGGGTGTCGACCTGCCCCTCATGCTGCGCTTCATGTTCGACAAGTCGCAACCTGGCGAAGCGCTCAAGGTGGCGATGGCGGAGCAGACCGTCGGCAAGACAACCTACAGGATTGCCGATGTCGCAACCCTGACCTTCGACGCCATTTCTGCCAGCGATTTCAAGCTCCGCCCTCTCGCGACGCCCCTGATCGACACCATCGCGCGCCTGGAAAAGCTCGGCAAGGACAAGAGCAAGGAGAACGACGCCTTTACCTTGTCGATGATGACCGATATCCTCGGAGCCATGTCTTTTGGCAACATGGAATTGAAAGGCATGAAGGGCGAAGCCGCCCAGCCCGGCAAGCCACCGATCACCTTCAGCATGGAGCGCCTGGGTGGCGCGGGTGGTGCGGATGTGCCCGGTCAATTCACGATGCAGGGGTTCAAGCTCGTCAATGGCAAGGATGCCGTCAGCGTCGGCGATCTCAGCATCGAAGGCATCAGCCTGAACGGCATGATGACCGCGCTGCAGAAAATGGCGAGCAGCGGACAAACCGCGGACATTGATCCCGCCTCCTTCATTCCCCGCATCGATCTGATCCGCCTGGCGGGCATCGATCTGGATGTGCCTGACACAAAGGATCCCAAGGATCGCATCAAGGCGAAGCTCGGCTTGTTCGAGGCCCGAATGGGCAACCATGTCGGCGCGATCCCGGCCAATATCGGCATTGCCCTGGAGCGGCTGCAGCTGGATATCCCGCCCAACACCAAGGAAAAGGGCCTGCAGGACATTCTCGCCATGGGCTACAAGGCCATCGACCTGTCGGCCCGCTATGACCAGAGCTGGGACCAGGCTTCCAAGGTGATGAAACTCAACGAGCTGTCGCTGCGCTCGGCGGGCATGTTCTCCACGAAGGTGACGGCGGAAATTGTTAACGTGCCGAAGGAAATCTTCACGCCGGACAAGGCGGTGGCTGCCGTTGCAGCACTTGGCGTCAGTGCGAAGGCCGTCGATCTCACCGTGACCAATGACAGCCTGTTCGAAAAACTCATCGCCAAGCAAGCCAAGGATACCCGGCGCAAGGCGGAGGATATCCGGGCGGAATACGCGGCAGGCGCGACCCTGATGATCCCGATGATGCTGGGCGATCACCCCGGTGCCAAGGCACTGGGCACGGCACTCGGCAAGTTCGTGGCAGAGCCGCGCAATCTCAGGGTCAGCGTGAAAGCGCAGGGTGCCGGCATCGGCGCAACGGACTTCCTGGCGGTGAGCAATCCGATGGATCTGCTGAAGAAGGTGGATATCACGGCGGCTGCGAACGAATAGCGCAGCCCACCCTCCAAAAGACAAAGCCGCCGGATCAAACCGGCGGCTTTTCTCATTCAGAAAAATTAGTCAAGCTGCTGATATCACTCAGCCTTCTTTGCCTTCTTGGCAGCGGCCTTCTTCGGCTTTTCAGCCGCCTCCGGTGCCGCATCGTCATCATCCTCGTTCAGCAGGGCATCCTTGCTCACCGACTTCTCGACGATCTTGACCTGCGTCAGGATGTGATCGACCACCTTCTCCTCGAAGATGGGCGCACGCACTTCGGCCAGCGCCTGGGGGTTCTTGCGGTAATAGTCCC
>JANNFV010000567.1:0-2389 GCA_031380285.1 Hyphomicrobiales bacterium
GCCGTTGCGCAGGCCGCGCTCCAGAATCTGCCGCAACGCTTCTGGATCCTGAAGCTTCTTCTTCGGCAGGTTGTCGAGCAGATCTTCCGTCAGCTCCAGCACGAAGGCGTCGAAATCCCGGCCGTCGCCGGTCTTCACGGGCAGGCCCGCCGTGCGTATCTCGGCATCGCTCATCAGCGTGCCGCGCTCGTCCACTGCAACTGCCACCGAGACGATGCCGGCGAAGGAGAGCTTCTTGCGGTCCGGCACGGTGCGGTCCGTTGCCTGCACCAGCAATTCGCCATCCTTGAAGATGCGGCCGGACTGGACCTGATCGACCACGCCGGGTTCGCCTGACAGTTGCACGACCTCGCCGTTGAAGGCGCGGATGACATGGGGCACGCCCTGGGCGCGGGCAAAAATGGCATGTTCCGACAAATGAGACGTCTCGCCATGGGCAGGAATCGCCACCTTGGGGCGGACCCAGCTGTAGAGCTGCTTCACCTCGTCGCGGCGGGGATGCCCCGAGACATGCACGAGATGGGTGCGATCCGTGATCACCTCGATCCCCTGGCGGTAGAGTCCGTTGATGATGGCGCCCACTTCCTTCTCGTTGCCCGGAATGGTGCGGGACGAAAAGATGACGCGATCGCCCTGTGACAGCGTCACCTCGGGGTGCTCATTGCGGGCGATGCGGGCCAACGCCGCCCTGGCTTCGCCCTGGCTGCCCGTGAGCAGCGCCACCACCTTGTCCGGTGGCAGGTAGCCATAGGCATCGGCCGAGCGGAACGGCGGCAGGCCCTTGAGCATGCCCATCTCGGTCGCCACGCCGACCACGCGGTCCATGGCGCGGCCCACGCAGATCACTTCGCGTCCGCAGGCCGCCGCAGCCTGCGCCACGGACCGCATGCGTGCGACGTTGGAGGCAAAGGTCGTGACGGCCACGCGAGCGGGCGAGCTCGCGATCAAGGTGGTCAGCGCCTTGGAGACCTCGGTTTCGGAGGGCGAAATGCCATCGCGGAAGATGTTGGTCGAATCGGCGATCATGGCGAGCACGCCTTCATCGCCGATTTCGCGCAGGCGCTTCTCGTTCGTGGGCAGGCCCACAACAGGAGTCGGATCGATCTTCCAGTCCCCGGTGTGGATCACCGTGCCCGCCGCCGTGCGAATTGCGAGAGCGCAGGATTCAGGCACGGAATGCGCGACAGAGATGAACTCCACATCGAAGCCGCCGATCTTCACGCGGTCGCCCTGCTTGACGATGGTCACCGGAATCTTGGGTGCCCCGGGCTCGTTCAGGCGGCGAACCTCCAGCAGGCTGGCGGCAAACTCAGTCATGTAGACGGGCGCACCCAGGCGCGGCCACAAGGTGGCGAGCGCACCGAAATGGTCCTCATGAGCATGGGTGATGATGATGCCCGCGAGGTTCTTGCGTTCGCGCTCGATGAAGCTGATATCGGGCAGGATGAGATCGACGCCCGGCGTATCGGGACCGCCGAACGACACGCCGACATCGACCATGAGCCATTGGCCGTTCTTGCCGCGTCCCAGGCCGTAGAGCGCGGCATTCATGCCGATTTCACCAAGGCCGCCGAGCGGAACGAAAAACAGGTCTGTGGACTGCGGCTTGGACTGTGACATGCGGACGAAAAAAGCTCTTCGATGGCCAGAAAATGGCGGGATGCAAGGTTTGAACGGGTCATGGGCCGGAGCGGCTCACTTGTCGAGAGGAAACACGTCTCCGGCGTCGATACGCGCCAATCCGCCGCTGGTTTCGAGCAGAAGACGCCCCTCCCCGTCGATCTCGCGGAAGATGCCCTCGAGCACTGTTGTGCCTTGCCTGATCTGGATCGATTGGCCGAGGTGCGCAGCACGGGCCAGCCAGCGCTGTCGGATCAGCGGGAAGCCGGAGCCATCCGCGAAGCCGTCAAGCGCATCAGTGAGGGCCGACGCTAGGGTGCTGAACAGTGCCTCGCGTGTCAGTCCCGGGGCTGCCTGACGCAGATGCGTGGCGGGATAGGGCGTATCGAGCGGGTGCGCCACGATGTTCACGCCGATGCCGATGGCGACTGCCGCGCCCTGCCCCAGGCCTTCCAGCAGCAATCCACTGACTTTCGCGCCCTCCAGCAGGAGGTCGTTCGGCCATTTCAGGCGGAGATGTGCGGCTGCGGGCAGCAAGGCCTGCGCTGCCCGTGCCAGCGCAACGCCCGCGACGAAGCCGAGTTTGGGCTGATCCCGCAGCGGCGTCCGTGTCGGTAGCAGCAGCGTCAGGTGCAGGTTGCCCGATGGGCTTTGCCACTGGCGACCGTGACGTCCGCGCCCTGCATTCTGTTGATCCGCCACAATCCAGAGGCGCGTGGACCGCGACGATTCAAAGCGACGTCGTGCTTCGTCCATGGTGGAGTCAAGG
>JANNFV010000612.1:0-12165 GCA_031380285.1 Hyphomicrobiales bacterium
TGCAGCGCACCGCCCAGCCCCGCCAGGAACGAGCCGAACATGAAGACCGAGGTGAACAGGAGCCGCTGGTTGACCCCAAGCGCCCCCACCATCTCGCGGTCCAGCGTGGCGGCGCGCACCAGCGTGCCCCAGCGCGTGCGGTTGAACAGCAGCCAAAGGGCGAGCAGCACGACAGGGCCAACCACGATCAGGAACAGCTCATAGCTCGGGAAGCGGTTGTCGAGGATCATCACGAAGCTGCGGAACCCCGGCGCACGTGGCCCCAGCTTGTCCTCCGGCCCCCACACAGAGAGCGTGATATCCTGGATCATCAGGACAACGCCGAAGGTCGCCAGCAACTGGAACAACTCCGGCGCAGCATAGATGCGCCGCAAAATGACGATTTCCACGAGCGCGCCGATGACGGCGACCAGACAGGCCGCCAGCAGCACGCCACCCCAGAAGCCAAGCGCGCCTTGTCCGCCGACCCAGCCGATCACGCTGACCGCGAGATACGCTCCCAGCATGTAGAACGAGCCATGCGCGAAGTTCACGATGCGCGTGACGCCAAAGATGATCGACAACCCCGACGCGACGAGAAACAGCGACGAGGCTGAAGCTAGGCCATTCAGGGTCTGGATGAGGAGGAAGTCCATGGAGCGCTCTATCCTTCTCCCTTGGGAGAAGGTGCCCGCCGGATGGCGGGCGGATGAGGGAGAATCCCTACGTTCTGTGGTTCGCCCTCATCCGTCAGGCAAAGCCTGACACCTTCTCCCGAGGGAGAAGGAAAGGGCATGAGCTCAGGCCTCACTGCGGCCGCAGCGTCATCACCACATCATCCGACGGCAGGTATTTCGCGCCATCGGCGTAGCGCCAGTTCACCATCACGCCCTTGCCGTCCTTGACAGCCGTGCGTCCCACGAAGGCACCCAGCGTCGACTGGTGATCGACGGCGCGGAACTCGACTGGGCCGAAGGGGGAGGTGAACTTCAGCCCCTTCATCGCATCGATCAGCTTTTCATTGTCTGTCGTGCCCGCCTTGGCGAGCGCCGCTGCGATGGCGTTGACCGTGTCATAGCCCACGACAGAGCCCAAACGCGGGTAGTCGTTGAACCGGGCGCGGTAGGCATCGCGGAACTTGCTGTGCTCTGGCGTGGCAATGTCCTGGTGCGGATAGCCCGTGACGATCCAGCCGACGGGCGTTTCCGCCCCCAGCGGATCCATGTATTCCGGCTCGCCCGTCAGCATGCTGGCGACCAGACGGCCCTCGAACAGGCCGCGCGTGTTGCCCTGCCGCACGAAGTTGATCAGGTCCGCCCCGAACGTCACATTGAAGATCGCGTCGGGCTTGGCTGCTTCCAACGCCTGCACCGTGGCACCGGCGTCGATGCGCCCAAGCGCCGGAAACTGCTCAGCCACGAATTCCACATCGGGTTTCGCAGCCTTGAGCAGCTCCTTGAACCATTTCACGGCAGATTGGCCATATTCATAGTTCGGTGCGACCACGGCCCATTTCTTCGCCGGCAACTTGGCGGCTTCCTCCACCAGCATCGCGGCCTGCATGTATGTGGAGGGGCGCAGGCGGAAGGTGTAGCGATTGCCCTTGCCCCACACCAGGGCATCGGAAAGTGGTTCAGAAGCCACGTATAACCGCTTGTTCTGGTTGGCGAAATCGGCAATCGCGAGGCCGACGTTGGAGAGAAATCCGCCTGACAGAAGGTCCACCTTCTCCGCATTGATCAGATCACCGGCGAGGCGCACGGCGTCTTCCGGCTTGCCCCCATCATCACGAAACACACTCTCCAGCTTGCGCCCCAGCACGCCACCCGCTGCGTTCACCTGCTCCACCGCCAGATCCCAGCCATTGCGATAGGGACGCAGGAAGGCGGGCTGCGCGGTGTAGCTGTTGATCTCGCCGATGCGGATCGGTCCGGCCTGCGCCCGCGCCATGGACGGCAGCGCCAGCGCGGCGGCTGATCCGGCAACAAAGTGACGACGATTAAGACGCATGGAAGCCCTCCCGGCAGCGATGAAACAGATGCGTGAACGTGGCGGGGGGAAGGGGTTGAGTCAACCATCTGATTGGGTGCTGGACTTGGAAACGCTCCTGCTGTTCAAGCAATCCTTGACACCCAGCGGAGCACCCCATGCTGTCCTATGCCCAGAACATGGAAGACGTGGTGCTATCCAAGCTCTTCGCGGGGCAGGCCACGGGCTTCTACATCGATGTCGGCGGCGGACACGCCATTGCCGATAATGTCACGTTCCACTTTTATCGGCAGGGCTGGCACGGCATCGTGGTGGAGCCGCAGGCGTCGTTGGGCGCGCTCTATCGCCGGGTCCGCCCGAGGGATGTGCTGATCCAGGCGCTGGCGGGACGCATTGAGGGCACGCTGGATCTGTTCGAGGCCACGACGTTCCATGGACTGTCCACGGCGTCAGTGGATCATGCGGTGGCGGCGGAACAGGCGGGGGTCGCGGGTCAGCGCGTGGTCAAGCCCGTGACGACGCTGGCGAAGCTTTGTGCCGAGCACAATGTCGCCGTGATCGATTTCCTCAAGGTGGATGTGGAGGGTCACGAGGCGGAGGTGCTGGCCGGGCAGGACTGGACGCGGTTTCGCCCGCGCGTCGTGCTGGTCGAGGCCATCGAGCCGCTGAGCATGAAGGACGCCGCCCATCGCTTCGAGCCTTTCTTGCTGTCACAAGGCTATCGCTTCGCCTTCTTCGACAATCTCAACCGCTGGTATGTGGCGCAGGAAGCGGCGGACGCCTTGCTGCCGCGTTTCCCGCAGGCAGCGCTGGCCTGGGACAGCGTGCAGCATCTGGGCGACTACGGCCAGGCGCAGACCGACACAGGCCACCCCGATCACGCCCTGGCGAAGCGGCTGACGGCGGCCTTCCTGGCGGCGCTGCCGCATCTTTCGCCGGACATGCTGGAATGCCTGGGCGCGGCGGATGCCGATCCGTCAGCGCTGGCGCGGATCGCGAGCCTTTTCGATGGCGGGTATATCGTTGATTAGATCACGACGCATGTTGACGTAAACGTGGATGGCCGCGCGTGTAGCGGCCCACCACGTTTATGCACCCCAGAGAGACGTGGATGGACGGGTCAAGCCCGTCCAAGACGACGTGCCACTGTTCCCCAATAAAACCCCATGACCTAGCTGGCCGCCACATCCTTGAAGAATGGCTCAACCTTGCCCTTCAGCTTGATGGTCATCGGGTTGCCGAAGCGGTCTTTGGCCGCGCCAGCGCTCACCTTGATCCAGCCTTCGCTGATGCAATACTCCTCGACGTTGGTCTTCTCTTTTCCGTTGATGAGGATGCCAACCTCGCGCTGCAACAGCTCCTCGTTATAGTGAGGACTGGCGGGATTAACGGAGAGGCGATCTGGAAAAGTTGACATGAGGTGTTCCGGTTTTTCAGGCCGCTTGGTAGCGCAAGGCGGTGTCGGTTGCCAGTCTGTTTCAGGTTGGCTCGACTGCCCGCAGGAAAGCCTTGATATCGTTGCCCTGCAGCAGCGGAATCAGCGCCACGATGCGCTGGCGCGGCAGATCCCACCACTGCGTCGCAAGCAACCGCGCCACGGTATCGGCCTCGAAGCGCATGCGGATGAGTTGCGCGGGATTGCCGCCGACAATGGCGTAAGGGGCGACATCCTTTGTCACCACGGCGCGGGCCGCCACCACGGCACCATGGCCCACCGTGACGCCGGACAGGATCATGCATCCCGATCCCAGCCACACATCATGGCCGATCACCACATCGCCGCGCGATACGGCGAAGTCATTGCGCCCCGCCGCTTCAGGCCACAGTGCAGGCATCGCGCCGAAAGGATAGGTCGTGATGAAATCCGTGCGGTGGTTGCCGCCCAGCATGATGTTCACATCGTCAGCAATGGAGCCATAAGCGCCGATGGTCAGTTTCGCGCCTGACTCCGCAAAGCGCACCTTGGGCCGACCATAGGTATGATCGCCGATCTCGAAGCCGTGTTTCGCAGCGAGACGCGCCAGATGCAGCCGCGTCAGGTTGTGCGGGTTCGACCAGTTCTTCAGGCGGTGCAGCAGCGACATCAAGGCAGATCAGGATTTCGCCACGGGGCAATCCGCCCTGCCGCCCCACTCCGCCCAGGAGCCGTCATAGAGCGCCTCCGCATGGGCACCCGCCGTCTCCATCGCCAGCGACAGGATCGCGGCGGATACGCCGGAGCCGCAGCTCGTGATCACCGGCGTGTCGATATCGACGCCCGCCGCCAGGAAGGCACTGCGGATGGTGGCGGGCGGCAGCAAGCGCCCGTCGCGCACGACCTGGTCGAACGGCAGGTTGACGCTGCCCGGCATGTGTCCTGACGCGAGGCCCGGGCGCGGTTCCGGCGCTTCGCCACGGAAGCGGGGTGCCGGGCGGGCATCCACCACAGTGGCGGATTTCTGGTGTAGCGCGGCCTTCACGCCGTCGAGCGTGGCCACGGCCTTGTCATCCAGCGCGGCCTTGAAGATGCGCGGCTCCGGCGTCGGCGTTCCGGCCACGACCGAGCGTCCTTCCGCCAGCCATTTCGGCAGGCCGCCTTCGAGCACGCGCACATCCTTCGCGCCCATGGTGAGGAAGGTCCAGCGCACGCGGGGGGCGGCAAACAGGCCCGCACCATCATAGACCACGATGGTCATATCCTGCGAAATCCCCATCGCGCCCACCGCCGCCGCGAAGACCTCGGGCGAGGGCAGCATATGGGGCAGGGGATTGGCCGTGTCCTTCACCCCGTCGATATCGAAATGCACCGCGCCGGGGATATGCCGCTGCGCATACTCCGCCTTGCCATCGCGGTTCATGGTGGGAAGATACCAGGAGGCATCCACCACGGCGATGTCCGCGCGGTTGAGGTTGGCGGCGAGCCATTCGGTCGAAACGAGAGGGGAGTTGTTCATGCCTCGGCTTGTATCGCCCTGCAGCCTGCGCTGTCAAAAAGTTGCCATGGTTAACGCCTAGGTCGCGTCTGGCTGAGGAGCGCCACCATGTGCATTGACCGCGAGAATATTCTTCCCATGCTGGTGACAGCCATTCTGGGCGTCACCATGGGCTGGGCCTTTTTCGTCACGCTCTGATCACACCAGATCGGCCTGCACGCTGGGCGCCCGCTCCAGCCACATCGGCACCGGCAGGCCCTTGCTTCGCAGGAACGCGGGGTTGAAAAGCTTCGACTGGTAGCGCGTGCCGTAGTCGCACAGGATGGTCACGATGGTGTGGCCCGGTCCCATTTCCCGCGCCATGCGGATCGCACCCGCCACATTCACGCCGGATGAGCCGCCCAGGCACAGGCCCTCGTGCTCCAGCAGGTCGAACACGATCGGCACGGCCTCCTCGTCGGAAATCTGGAACGCCATGTCCACAGGCGCGTCCTTGATGTTGGCGGTGACTCGCCCCTGGCCGATGCCTTCCGAGATCGACGACCCCGCCATCTTCAATTCGCCGGATGTGAACCACGAGAACATCGCAGCCCCCATGGGATCGGCGCAGCCGATCTTGATCGACGGTTTCAGCGCCTTCAGCGCCATCGCCGTGCCGGCCAGCGTGCCGCCTGTGCCGACGGCACAGATGAAGCCATCGACGCCGCCCTCGGTCTGGCGGAAAACTTCCGGCCCCGTGGTGTCGATATGCCCCTGCCGGTTGGCGACATTGTCGAACTGGTTGGCCCAGATGGCACCATGCGGCTCCGTGCGCGCCAGCTTTTCCGCCACGCGGCCCGAGACCTTCACGT
This sequence comes from Hyphomicrobiales bacterium, assembly GCA_031380285.1. Taxonomy (GTDB): domain Bacteria; phylum Pseudomonadota; class Alphaproteobacteria; order Rhizobiales; family Beijerinckiaceae; genus JADCCX01. Next base: position 5,732 of record JANNFV010000612.1, read on the forward strand.
AGTTGTTGGGGTTGGCGTAGGGCACCGCAGGCACCTCGATCAGTTCCGCGCCCGCGAGGCGCAGCATGTCCTTCTTCTCCTGGCTCTGCGTATCCGGGATGATGATGACCGTGCGGTAACCCAACGCGTTGCCGACCAGGGCCAGTCCGATGCCTGTGTTGCCCGCCGTGCCCTCCACGATGACGCCGCCGGGCTGCAACAGCTTGCGTTGCTCGGCATCGCGGATGATCGCCAGCGCCGCGCGATCCTTCACGGATTGCCCGGGATTCATGAACTCCGCCTTGCCCAGGATGGTGCACCCCGTCAGCTCGGAAGCGCGGCGCAGCTTGATCAGCGGCGTGTTGCCGATTGAACCGATAACGTCTGTGAATTGAGGCATGGGAGAGTTCCGTGGGTGTGGAACCGTTGTGCCTCAAGGGGAGAGGGGCGGCAAGGGCTGCGACATGAAATGGGGTGAGCGCAATTGCGCTTTTTGTGAGGACATCGGGCTTTGGTAAAATGCCGGATATTGTGTCCCACGCCTGTGGTTTCATCCGAGAAAGGCATATATAAGTTTCGTCGTCACTTGAATTGAAGCCAATAAAAGCCCATGTGCGCAATGCTGAGAATTGCACGATATTCGTTTTTAGTGAAACAATCTGAGCGCGTGCATCAGCTTTTATCTCATGACATCCAATGACGTGTGTCGGGGACGAACACGACCAAGGATATTCGAGATGACCAAAGGCACTGTGAAATGGTTCAACGGCGACAAGGGCTTCGGCTTCATCCAGCCTGATGATGGCGGCGGCGATGCCTTCGTGCACATCAGCGCGGTGGAGCGTTCCGGCCTGAACGACCTGCGCGAAGGCCAGAAGGTCGAATTCGAGCTGCTGCCAGACCGCAAGAGTGGCAAGATGTCTGCCGAGAACCTCAAGATTCTGGACTGACACGGGTTTGGTCCAGCGTGTTCCTTCGCGCCGACCCGATCCCATTGAACTGCTTGAGCGTCGACCTTGAATGGACCGGCGGCGCTCCCGGGCAGCTTATCGTGAATGTGAATCCAGAACGGACGCAAGATTGTGCCCGTGCGAAGCCCCGCTCCTCGATCCGAGGTGCGGGGTCTTTTCTAGATGTCGGCAACGCGCCGCTTCAGGCGCAAGGAGAACACCATGGCCAAGGGTCAAATGCGCAGCAACAAGGAAATCAAGAAGCCCAAGGCGGTCAAGCCTGCCACCGGGCCTGCAACCTCCGATCTCAAGATCAAGGGCTCGCTCACACCCATCACGCCGCCCCGGAAGAAGTGATCCGATCTGGATTGTCTATCCAAACCCCGCCCGTTTCAGCCGCACCAGCGCCAGGTCGAGCGCAGACAGGAACGTGGAGCGGTCTTTGGGTGAAAACGGCTTCGGCCCTCCGGTGATCTCACCGGCCGAGCGCAGCTGATCCATCAGGTTGCGGGTGGCGAGTGCCATGCCGATGGAGGCTTCGCTGAACGGCTTGCCGTTGGGTGCGATGGCCGTGGCTCCAGCTTTCACGCATCTCGCGGCCAGCGGCACATCCGCCGTGATCACCACGACGCCGGGCCGTGCCCGCTCGGCGATCCAGTCATCCGCCACATCAAGCCCGGATGGCACGATGACGCGCTCGATCAGCGGATCGCGCGGGATGTTGATGCCGCTGTTGGCGACGACGATGGTCCTCACGCCGTGGCGCTCAGCCACGCGGTAGGTCTCGTCCTTCACGGGGCAGGCATCAGCGTCGATCAGCACGAGGATGGCGAGGGGGGCCGAAGGTTCGGTCATGCCCGCTTGGTTGGGCATCAGGACGTTGGAGTCAATGCATTGGCTTTCCTTCTGCCCTTGCATGAGAAAGAGCGGGCAGAAAACAGGCAAGGGAACTATAAATGATCCCCCGCCTGTCTTCGTCTTACACTACGATCACACCTTCACTTGCGTGCCAATTTCGACCACCCGGTTGGCCGGAATATCGAAATAATCCGTCGCGCTGGTTGCATTGCGTGACAGCAGCATGAACAGCTTGCGTTGCCAGCTTGTCAGCGGGCTGTGGTCCGCCAGTTTCATCACTCGTCGTGACAGGATGAACGATGTCGTCATCGGTTCGTAGGTCCAGCCTTCGCAGTTACATCGCGCCAATGCGCGCGGCACGTTTGGCTGGTCCATATAGCCGTATGTTAGTGTGATCTGGCGAAAGCGGTCGTCGATGTTGTGAATTTCCACTTGCCTTTCTTCAGGTATACGCGGGACATCGGCGGTGCGGATCGTCAGGATCACATTCTTCTCATGCAGCGATTTGAAGTGCTTGAGACTGTGAAGCAATGCCGTGGGTACCAAATCGGGATGCGCCGTCAGGAACACCGCAGTGCCGGGAACGGAGCGCGGCGGGCTTTTGGCAAGCGAGGCCAGAAAGCCGTCCAGAGGAACCGCAGCCTTGCGGTCCTTGGCCGCCAGAAATGCAACGCCTTTCACCCAGGTCAGCATCAGCAAGATGGCCAAAGCAGCCAGAAACAGCGGAACATAGCCGCCTTCGAAGATCTTCATGAGATTGGCTCCCAGAAATACGAGGTCAACCAGCAGAAATGGCAGGATCAGGCCTACAGCCGCCCAGAGCGGCCAGCGCCAGTGCTTGTTGACCACCACTATCGCCAGCAAGGCGGTCACAACCATTGTACCCGTGACAGCGATGCCATAGGCGCTTGCAAGTTTGCTGGAAGAGCCGAAGGCCAGAACCAGAGCCAGAACGCTGATCAGCAACACGGTGTTGACGAACGGCAGGTAAATCTGGCCCGAATGGGCATCCGATGTATGCCGCATGGTCATGCGCGGCAGAATTTTGAGCTGGATGGCTTGGCGCGTCAGCGAATACGCACCTGTGATGACTGCTTGGCTGGCGATGATGGTTGCAAGTGTTGCCAGAATAACCACCGGCAGTAGCGCCCATTCTGGATACATCAGGAAAAACGGGTTCTCAAGCGTCGCAGGTGAAGCGAGCAACAGGGCACCCTGTCCAAGGTAGTTCAGGACAAGTGCCGGAAATGCCACGAACATCCAGGCATACTGGATCGGCTTGCGACCAAAATGGCCAAGATCGGCGTAGAGTGCCTCGGCACCCGTCACGGCCAGAAACACCGCGCCGAGAACCAGCAATCCGATCATGCCATGGTTCAGGAGAAAGCTTACGGCATAAACAGGGTTGGCTGCGGCCAGCACCGAGGGATTGGCGATGATATGGACCAGTCCACCAAGCGCCATGACGGTAAACCATATCAGCATGATGGGTCCGAACCATGCTGCAAGCGCAGCTGTGCCACGGCTCTGGACCAGGAACAGGGCGATAATGATGGCGATTGTAATCGGCAGCACGTAGGGCTCGAAGCTGGTTGTTACGAGCTTGAGTCCTTCGACGGCTGAAAGAACCGAAATAGCCGGTGTGATGATTGCATCACCGAAGAAGAGAGCCGCACCCGCCATGCCAAGGAAGGTGATGGCAGGGGTCGATTTTCCAAGTGCGCGCTGGGCGAGTGCCAGAAGTGAAAGCGTACCGCCTTCGCCCTGATTGTCCGCCCTGAGCAGGATAAAAACGTATTTGAGCGTGACGATGATCATCAGTGCCCAGACGATCAGGGAAAGCACGCCAAGCACATTGGCTGGCTGAATGCCAATCTTGGCGTCCCCTGCAGCCGACATGGCTTCACGGAAGGCATAAAGTGGGGATGTTCCGATATCCCCGTAGACAACGCCGATGCACCCCAGAGTGAGTGCGGAGAGGCCCGGTTTTGGAATGCTGGAATCGTGGAGAGTGTCGTATGGTTGAGCTATGTCGCTCATGGTGAAGTACCTTTCACTGCAATATTGCAGCGCAATATAAAATACGCCCCTGCCAAACCGGGCAGTATTCGCATTTACGGAGGGCAGCCATGCGCTTTTCGTCGCCATCGAGAGACCAAGAGAAGCTGTTTCGCGATCTTGCCGGATGCAGTCAGCCGCATTTTTGCCGCAATCTACCTAATTCTTACAAATCGTATTTTTCGTTACAATTTCAGTATTTTAGAGAAATTTTAGCTTGCAGTTAATATGATGTCGCGCAGTCGATATCTCAAAGTCAAGCTGGATCAGCTTGCATTGTTGGAGACACGAGACCCCGCATCACAATATCGGAATAACCTGCGCAAAGGTCACCAGCGCGGCTTCGCCCTTGGGCGACAGGCCATAGATGCCGCGCTCGACACGCACGAACCAGCCATAGACATCCGCTTGCAGCAGGGCGGGAGCTTTCGCCACGCCAGCCTCCTTGCGCAGCACGGCGGGTTTGGAGGGGCCGTTGCGCTGGATGAAGGCGGCACAGCGCAGCGCATCCTGCCGGTAGGCTGTAATGCGAGGCGCACGTGCGCTGCCACCCGCCGTCGTGTCGCCCACGCGATGGGCAAATTCCTTGAGCAGCATGGTCTTGCGCCGGGCGATCTTGCGCGGCTGATAGGGCGCGGGGTCCGCCAGCGCTTCCACATGGCCCCCCGTGACCAGCAGGATGCCCAGACCCAATCGCTTGCACAGCTTGACGATGTCGCTGTGCTGGCGGCGCTTTGGCGGCGGGAAGGCGAGATAGACCGCATCGGTCACGCCTTGCCGGTCGATGCCTTGCAGCACGAGTTGCAGCGAGAAGGCGGTCTTCAGTTCCACGATCACCGGAGCATCGCCGTCGCGCAGGGCTACCACGTCGCAATCGCGGATTTCGCCTTTCACAACGTATCCCTGCGCTTCCAGGAAGCGCTTCACGGGCGGATAGAGATCCGTCTCGCGCATGGACGATTCAGACCAGCCGCACGCGGATGCGCCGGTTCTGCTTGCCCTTCTTTTCGACGTTGGTCACCTCCACGCGTCCGATTTCGGCGGTGCGGCGCACATGGGTGGCGCCGCAGGGCTGGAGATCAATGCCCTCGATCTCGACCAGCCGCACCCGGCCCGAGCCACGCGGCGGCTGCACCTTCATGGTCTTCACCAGTGCCGGATTGGCATCAAGCTCGGCATCGGTGATCCAGCGGTCGGTCACCGGCACATCACGCGCCAGCAGCGCATCGAGCTTCTCCTGCACCAGTTCTTTCTCGATGGCGTCAGGGATATCGAAATCTAGCCTGCCCTCGCCATCGCCAATGGAGCCGCCGGTCACGGGATAGGGCAGGGCGACGGACAGCAGATGCAGCGCGGTGTGCATCCGCATCCGCGGCAGGCGGACCGCCCAGTCCAGTTGCAGTGTCACGGTGTTGCCAGGTGCGGGCAGGATGGTCCCTTCTGCCAGAACATGGGCAACCATGGTTTTTTCAGGATCATCCCAGACCGTGGTGACGATGCCCATTTCCGCGCCATCCAGGGTTTTTAGAAAACCGACATCGCCAGGCTGTCCGCCACCGGTCGGATAGAACACGGTTTGGTCGCAAATGATTCCCCCCCGCTCGGTGATCGAGATCACCCTGGCCTGCGTAGATTGCGCATACCAATCATCGCGAAACAGCAGCTTCGTGGCCATCAACGACTCCCTCGCAATCAAATCCCACTGCTCCAACGGATTGGCGAGAGCTGCAAGCCGGTTTTAATGCGGGAAAATACTTATACGACTGAAGCCGTTTAGGCCCTTGTTAAATCAACTAAAAATTCTTGAAATTTTTATGATCCGGAAGGCATCAGGTGCCGTAGTTTGAATAGTTACGCATCTCGGCGCATGGATATCAGGAAGTGTCGACCTTGAACTATATGCCTCTCCCTCATGGACAAACCGGCGCATTGGATGCGCTGCTTGCATCCTATGCTTCCGGTTCGCTGAGCCGCCCCCTTCACACGCTTGTGGCGTCGCATCTTGCGCTTAAATCCGACAACCGGGTCTTTGTCTCGACGATGGAACAGGTGGTTGCGACGGATCTTGCCGAAAGCCAGATCGCGGCGGCACCCCGGGATCGCGACAACCGGCTCGCCGCGATTTTCGACAGCAATGGTCTCGTGTCCGAAGATATTCCAGAGCTTGGTGCGGCCTTTCTGCCAGCACCGCTCGCGCAGTATATCGATCGTCCCTACGAGGCGCTGGCCTGGCGCTCCGTGATGCCTGGACTGAAGGAAGTGCAGTTCGAGCATACCTCCGGCTGCGAGGCGTCCTTGTTGTGGATCAAGGCGGGCAGGGCGATGCCGTCCCACACCCACGCGGGCCTTGAGGCGACGCTGGTGCTGAAAGGCTCCTTCGAGGACTCTTCGGGTTACTATGGCCGGGGCGATCTCTCCGTCGTTGACAGCGATGTCGATCACAAGCCGACGGCCGGGCGCGACGAGGATTGCATCTGCTTTGCCGTCAGCGAAGGCCCCGTCAAGCTGACCGGTCCGATTGCTCGCCTGTTCCAGAAGCTGATCCGGCATTGATCCCTTGATCGGTGTGGCGGGCGTCGTGACATGAGC
>JANNFV010000624.1:0-2639 GCA_031380285.1 Hyphomicrobiales bacterium
CAAGGCTGTCGTCGCTGCGGGTACGGACGCTGCCAAGAAGGCGGCTGCCGAGGCCAAGCTGGCTGAAATCACGGCGGATGCCGGTCTGGTCTACAAGTGGGGCGCGCTGGACTTCGCGGGCGGCACGGTTGTTCACATCAACGCCGGAATCGCTGGCCTCGTCGGTTGTTTCCTGCTCGGCAAGCGCGTTGGCTATGGCAAGGAACTGATGGCACCTCATTCGCTGACGCTGACAATGGTCGGTGCCGCGATGCTCTGGGTTGGCTGGTTCGGCTTCAATGCCGGGTCCAACCTCGAGGCCAATGGCGTGGCCGCCCTGGCGATGATCAACACCTTCGTCGCTGCTGCTGCCGCTGCGGTTGCCTGGCTGTTCGTGGAATGGGCCGCCAAGGGCAAGCCCTCGCTCCTCGGCATGGTGTCGGGCGCGGTGGCCGGTCTGGTCGCCGTCACGCCTGCCTCCGGTTTCGGTGGCCCGATGGGTTGCCTGGTGCTGGGCCTGCTGGCTGGTGCGCTGTGCTTCTTCTTCTGCACCACGGTCAAGAACGCGCTAAAATATGACGATTCGCTGGATGTCTTCGGCATCCACTGCATCGCAGGCATCCTCGGCGCTGTTGCCACGGGCATCCTCGTCAATCCGTCGCTGGGCGGCGTGGGCATTCCTGACTACACGCTGAAGCCGGGCGAACTGGCGGTGGCGGACTATGTCTTCGCCACGGCTGTCTGGGCGCAGATCAAGGGCGTGCTGCTGACCATCGTCTGGTCAGGCGTGGGATCCTTCGTGCTCTTCAAGATCGTCGATGTCGTCGTCGGCCTCAGGGTCTCGCCCGAGCAGGAGCGGGAAGGCCTCGATATCGCCGAGCACGGCGAGCGGTCCTACAACTACTGACAAGCCTCAGGCCCGCCGCTTCGTCCCACGGCGGGCCACTCTCTCCTCCGGGACTGTTTTCCTCCTAAAACTTGCGGAGCCGGGGTTCACCCTCTGCTCCGCTTTCTTTTATGGGCGGGTTTTGATCGATCATCTTAACCTGCCGCCAAGGTTAAACGGGACTTTAACCGGCTTGCCCTATCGTCCCGTCAGGAGCGGCATTCCGTAAGTTGCCGCTCGGTCAGTTGCGTACGAGTAAAGAGTTCAGCGATGTCGATGGCAAGAAGGCCTGCTGCCCGTTCTGTCGCCTATGGCGGCGGCGCACGGGAATCCGTTCGCGATATCCTGCGCGATATTGCCCGCAAGCGGTTCGCAGAAATCGTGGGATGCGCTCTGGTGGTCCTGACGGCGGTGCTCGCCATCGCCCTGATGTCATGGTCCGTGCGCGATCCCAGCTTCAATCATGCGGTTGACGGGCCTGTGAAGAACTGGCTGGGCCAGCCCGGCGCGGTTGTTTCCGACATCGCGATCCAGCTCTTTGGCGTGGCCATCCTGGCTGTCCTGGCCCCGCTGGCGGCCTGGGGCCTCGCCCTGATGAAGCACCGCGTGCTGGACCGGATGCTAGCCCGCCTTGCCGCCTGGGTGCTCGGCGTCTTCGGTGCGGCAGCCTTCGCCTCGCTGTTGCCCCGCGCTGACAGCTGGCCGCTGCCGACCGGCCTGGGTGGAGCCATTGGCGATGGCATCGAGCGCCTGCCGTTGCTGCTGCTCGGCCAGAGCGGCATTGCCAAGATGCTGGCCGCAGGACTCTTTGCCGTGATCGCCATCATTGCCCTGCATTTCGCCATGACCCGCGACCTTGCGGCGGTGGGTGATGATGCGGAGGACGACGCCAAGGCACGCCGCCATTCCGATCTCGACGAGGACGAGCACCGCGATGACGAGCCGAGCCGCTCGCTCGTGCTGCTCGGCGCTGTCATCCACGGGGTTGGTGCCTCAGTCCGTGCCATTGCTGGCTCCATCAGGGTCTTCCGCCAGGGCACCGGCCGCCGGATCGCTTCCGGCGCCCGCGCGATGGTCGAGAAGGCAACGTGCGACGACCCGTCGGCCTATGCTATGGCCGGTGGTCCGCAGCCCGCTCCGATGCGGCGCGAGCCTGTGCTGCAACGCGCACCGGAAGTGGCGCGCGACGCCATGTCGGACGTCTCAGCCCCGGTCTATCAGCGCCGTTCGGTCGAGGGCGAGGCCGCCCCGCTGTCGCCGGAGGCTGCCATCCACGCCGCGCCACAGACCGCAGGCTATGGTGCCGCCGTGCACGCCCTGCAACAGGCCGCGAAGCGCAAGCTGGGCCTGCTGCGGGCGGAAGAACCCGTCGCGGTGGATGTGACTACGCCGCAGCCGGACTCTGGCCGACCAGGCGAACGCGCTGCCATCGAAGCGCTGCAAGCCGCCGCAAGACGCCGCATGGCGGGACAACGGCTGGAGCCCTCCTTCGGGGATGAGCCGATGGCCGCTGATACGGACGATCTGCCACCGGCGACGTCGGCCGCCCGTCCGGCAAGCCGCGTCACGGCCCCTCCGGCTGTCATGGTCAAGCCCGGCAAGCGCGAGACCCGCGAGGCGCAGCCTGATCTCCTGGGCCGCGACACCTATGAACTGCCGCCGCTCTCCCTGCTGAACGAGCCGAAGCGCACCAATGTCGTGACCATCTCCGAGGATGCCCTGGAGCAGAATGCGCGGCTGCTGGAAGGCGTGCTCGATGATTTCGGCGTCAAGG
>JANNFV010000663.1:0-9846 GCA_031380285.1 Hyphomicrobiales bacterium
ACCAAGGCTCCTCATGCTGAGGAGGCGCGGAACGCGCCGTCCCGAAGCACGCAAGAGGTGAGGGCAATATCAGTAATGCAGAACCTCACCCGATCTTCCGGCCACCCTTGTCATACGGGTTCTCCTGCGTGCGCAGCGACAGCCGGATCGGCACGCCCGGCAAATCAAAATCCTCGCGCATGTTGTTCACGAGATAGCGCACATAGCTCTGGGGCAGATCGTTGAGCTGGTTGCCGAAGATGGCAAAATGCGGCGGGCGGCTTTTCACCTGGGTCATGTATTTGATCTTGATGCGGCGGCCCGAAACGGCGGGCGGTGCATTGGTGTTGAGCGCGGCTTCAAGCCAGCGGTTCATCTTGGATGTCGAGATGCGGCGGCTCCAGATTTCGTGGGCGGCAAAACAGGCCTGCATCAGCTTGTCGATGCCTTCGCCCGCCGCCGCCGACACCGGAACCACAGCCGTTCCGCGCAATTGCGGCAGGGCAAAACCGGCCTTTTCCTGCAACTGCTTCAGCAATCCGTTCTGGCCCTTGACCAGATCCCATTTGTTGATGCCGATGACGAGCGCCCTGCCCTCTTTTTCGCACAGGTCAGCCAGCGTCAGATCCTGCTTCTCGAACGGGATTTCCGCATCGAGCAACAGCACGACAACCTCGGCGAAGCGCACGGCGCGCAACGCATCCGACACCGCCATCTTTTCGAGCTTGTCCTCGATGCGCGCGCGCTTGCGCAAACCTGCCGTGTCGAACAACTTGATCTTGCGATCGCCCCATTGCCAGTCCACACCGATGGAATCGCGCGTGATGCCTGCCTCGGGCCCGGTCAGCAGGCGCTCCTCGCCCAACATCCGGTTGATCAGCGTGGATTTGCCAGCATTGGGGCGGCCCAGCACCGCGATGCGCATGGGGCGAATGATGCCGTCCTCGTCCGAAAGCGGCGCTTCTTCGTCCTCGTCCGGCTCGTCCTCCAGAATCCAGGGCAGCGTCTGCACGATGGCATCGCGCAAATCCGCCATGCCCTCGCCGTGCTCGGCGGAAATGCCATAGGGCTCGCCCAAGCCCAAGGCATAGGCTTCATCGACACCAGCGTTGGAGGCTTTGCTCTCGGCCTTGTTGGCGAGCAGGATGACCGGCTTGCCCGAGCGCCTGGCCAACTGCGCGAAATGCCGGTCGGACGGTGTCAGGCCCACGCGGGCGTCGATAACGAACAGCACCGCGTCGCAACCGGAAATCGCCATATCGGTCTGCTCGCGCATGCGGGTCGACAGCACGCCTTCGTCCGCCTCCTCAAGACCCGCCGTATCGACCACGATGAAACGCAGGTCGCCCAGCTTCGCTTCGCCTTCGCGCCGGTCACGCGTGACACCGGGCCGGTCATCGACCAGCGCCAGCTTCTTGCCGACAAGGCGGTTGAAGAGCGTGGACTTGCCGACGTTGGGCCGCCCAACGATGGCGAGGGAGACTGTCATTTCGCCCCACGTGTCAGGCCGATCAGGATTTCGGCCCGGGCCTTGATGGGTGCAGGTGCATCCCGATCAATGATGATGGTGTCGAGATACTGCCGCGCCTTCTCAAGCTCGCCTGCCTTCAGCGCTGCTGCCGCCAGCAATTCGTTGGCAGGATGACGCCAGACATTGGCACCAGCAACAAGCGGCGCCATCCGGCGCTCGACTTCGGCAAATGGCAGCGCATCCACCGCGATGGTGCCTGCCCTAAGGCGGGCGACGTCACGCAATCCACCATCGAGCGTCGCGTCGCCTGCGAGAGCGTCAAACGCCTTGATCGCTCCCGCCGCATCCTTCTTCGCCAGGTCAGCCGCGCTGCGGAACTGGGCGATGGACTTGTAGATGCCCGCGCCTTCCCCTGCAATTTTCGCCATGGCCGCTTCGCCCTCGGCTGACTTGCCGGTCTGGATGAGGGTCAGCGCATCCTCGAACTTCGCGCCATTCTCGGAGGCCAGCTTCTCGCGCTGCCATTCGAAAAAGCGATAGCCCGCCACGCCCAGCACGAGCACCGTGCAGGCCAGCAGGACGATGCCGCTGTAGCGGCTCCACCATTGCTCGGCTTGCGAGCGGCGGACTTCTTCATCGACTTCGCGAAAGATATCAGACATTTGGCTTCAAGAACGCAGTGGAATTGCACGATTGCGCCGGAGCTATCACAGCGCCGCAGCAAAAGCGAGTTCTATCGCCCCGTGATCGATCCCACATTTTCGCCACGGCGGGAATCAATGATAAGGAAGGATGATGTCTTCAAACCCGCCGCGCCCGGATGATGTGACCAGCGACCTCGAAATGGCGCTTGGTCGGGCCATGCCGCAGCCCGAGCCACAGGCCGCTCGTCACGCGCTGCTGCGCCTGCGGCCCGTGGTGCTACCGCCTCCGCCGGGCGAACTGCTCCCGCAGGGAGCACCACCATACGCATCCCCGGATGACCTTGCGCCGGAATATCAAGCCAGCGTCACGGCGGAGGACGACCTTCCGATGGACGACGACGACGATGGTTCCGCAAGACGGTGGCAACTGCTGCTGGGGGCCACAGGTGTTGGCATTGCAGCGCTCGGACTGGCCGCTTTCTTGGTGTTCGGCATGGGCAAAGGCGTCAACACAGCCGCAACAGTGCCGACCATCAAGGCGGACCCTGCCGCCCAGACCAAGGGCGCGGCACCCGCTGAGACCAGCGAAACAGCAGGACATTCCGCAAACAGATCGATGGGCGACATCTCGAGCGAACTCGTCCCACCCTCGACCGATGGGCTGACACCGGCGCGACGTGTCAGCACGATCCGGATATTGGTCGAGAATGACCGCGAGATTGCAAAGCCGCGGTAGTTCCAAGGTCCGCGCGAGACAAACACGGCATTCGTCATTGCAATGCCGCCAGGGCGCTCTCGCTACCGCGCCATTTTCTGATCGCGTGCTGCCTTCAGCTTGGCGAAATCCTCGCCCGCGTGATGCGACGAGCGCGTGAGAGGCGTGGCCGACACCATCAGGAAGCCCTTGGCATAGGCGATGGTCTCATAGCTCTTGAACTCGTCGGGCGGAACGAAGCGGATCACCGGATGGTGCTTCTTTGTCGGAGCGAGATATTGTCCGATGGTGAGAAAATCGACCTCGGCAGCTCGGAGATCATCCATGAGCTGGAGCACCTCGTTGCGCTCCTCCCCCAGGCCCACCATGATGCCGGACTTGGTGAAAATGGTCGGATCGACCTCCTTCACCAGTTGCAGCAGGCGGATCGAATGGAAATAGCGCGCGCCGGGGCGCACCTTCAGATACTTCGACGGCACCGTCTCCAGATTGTGGTTGAAGACATCGGGCCGCGCCCGCGCCACGGTTTCAATCGCGCCAGGCTTGCGCAGGAAGTCCGGCGTCAGGATTTCGATGGTCGTCCTCGGCGACCGCGCCCGGATGGCTTCGATCACCGCGACGAAATGCGCCGCCCCGCCATCCGCAAGGTCATCCCGGTCCACCGAGGTGATGACGACGTGGTGCAGGCCCAGCTTCTCGACGGCGACGGCAATGTGCTCGGGCTCCTTGCTGTCCAGCGCCTGCGGCATGCCGGTCTTGACGTTGCAGAAGGCGCAAGCCCGGGTGCAGGTATCCCCCATGATCATGAAGGTCGCGTGCTTCTGCTCCCAGCATTCGCCGATGTTGGGGCAGCCCGCTTCCTGGCACACCGTGACCAGGCCGTTTTCCTTGACGATGCGGTTGGTCTCGGCCCATTTCGGCGATCCCGGCGCCTTCACGCGGATCCAGTCCGGCTTGCGCAGCACAACGCTGTCCGGACGATGCGCCTTTTCCGGATGGCGCGGCTTGGACAGGAGATCGAGAACAACGGTCATGAATGGGCCCTGCTGAGACACAAGGATTTAGGGCGCGCCACGCCATCCCGCAACATGCAATCCCGCTGGCCTGATCTGCAAACCAGCACAGCCCTGAAGCCAGAGTTCATCAGACTTGAAAGGTCGAGTCTTCCCTTATCCCTTCCCCCTCTGCAGGGAAGGTGCCGCGGCGAAGCCGTGACGGATAGGGGTGATCGAGGATCAAGCGCTATGGTTGGGGCGACCCCCATCCGGCCCTATGGGCCACCGTCCCCGCAAGGGGGAAGGAAAAGCAAGGGGCCGTATCGGCCATTGCCGATGCCTTCTGGCATCACTTTTCGGGTGCATCCTCGATGGGATCATACTGCTTGGAGTCCATGCCCAGCAGGTTCCAGGTCTGCTGCATGTGCTGCGGCAGAGGCGCGGTAACATCCAGCAACTGCCCCGACGGACCAGGCAAGACGATGCGCCTGGCGTGCAGGTGCAGCCGCTTCTGGATGCCGCCGGGCAATTCCCAGTTCTCGACGTTGAAATACTTCGGATCGCCCACGATGGGATGCCCCATCTCCGCCGTATGGACGCGCAACTGGTGCGTGCGACCCGTCACAGGGCGCAGCGACAGCCAGGACAGCTTTTGCGCGGACTGCTCCACCACGGCGTAATAGGTGAGCGAATGCGTGGCATCGCCGCCCTGCTTCACCACCTGCATCTTCTGGTCGCCGTGCTCATCCTCGCCCTTGGCAAGGAAGCTCGAGATGCGGCCCTGCTTGACCCGGGGCACACCGGCGCACAGCGCCCAATAGATCTTCTTGGTCGACCGAGCCCGGAACGCGGCGCCCAGATCCGCCGCAGCCTTGCGCGTGCGGGCCACCACCAGCACGCCGGTCGTGTCCCGATCCAGCCGATGCACCAGCCTGGGAATGTCGCCGCGCTGCGAGGCGAGCGCAGGCAACATCCCGTCGATATGCCGCGTCAGGCCCGAACCACCCTGCACCGCCAGGCCGAACGGCTTGTTGAACACGAAGACATCCTTGTCCTCGTAAAGGATCAGCGAGCGCAGGAACTCCTCGTCGCCACCCCGGATTTCGCCGCCGCGGCTGAACCCAGGCTGGCCCGGTTCCTTGCGGCCCGCAGGCACGACCCTCATCTTGAGCCCTGAGTTTATCGAAGGGGCGAAAGATGATTGAGCCTCCCCTTGCGATGCCGCCCTCGATCCTTCGACAGGCTCAGGATGAGGGCTTGGGGCTTTCAGGCCCAGCGGCGGAATGCGCACCTGCTGGCCCACCTCGATCCGCACATCGCCCTTCACGCGCTTGCCATCGACGCGCACCTGTCCGCCCCGCAGCATCTTCTGCAGGTGCCCAAAGGCGAGATCGGGATAATTGATCTTGAACCAGCGATCGAGGCGCAAGCCGCCTTCGTCACGTCCAACCGTCCGGAGAAAAACACCACTCATGCTGCGAAGGCTTTGCCCATCCAGAGGCCGAGCGCAACGCCCAAAAGCGTGAAAGCGAAGGTTCCCGCGAGATAAAGCAGCAATCCGTTGGTATCCTGCCGCATCCAGAGCTGCGCGGAATCCAGCGCGAAGGCGGAAAACGTGGTGAAACCACCCAGAACCCCGGTCATCAGCAGCAGGCGAGCATTGGCAGGCCCGTCATCGGGAACCGGCAGCAGGCGGAAGCACAGGCCCATGACGTAGCAACCCACAAGATTGACGATGAACGTGCCCCACGGCCAACCACCCGCAAGCGTGAACGCGCCGAACGTCTTGGCGGCGGCGGTGCCGGTGAGATAGCGCAGGACAGAGCCAAGGCCGCCGCCGAGGAAGATGAGGAATATGGACATGGGGGTGGCTTAGCGGGGGATGCGGAGAATGTCATCCCTTGGCAAAATTGCCAGATGTCAAACTTTGACATTTTCTGCGCAGGCAGTATCTTCACCGGCATGAACGTCAGCCTGACCAAAACCCTCGAAGCTTTCGTCCGCGCCAAGGTGGACAGCGGCCTTTACAACAACGCGTCGGAAGTTGTGCGCGATGCCCTGCGGCTGCTGGAAGCGCGAGAGCGGGCCGAAGCCAGGCAACTGGATTGGCTGAGGGCAGAGGTGCAGAAGGGCATCGATGACGTGGAGGCCGGGCGGGTATTTCCGCTGGATATTGAGGAGATCATTGCGGAAGTTGATCGCGAGGACAAAGAAATGGCCAGGAAGGTTGCGTGAAAGTTATCCTTGGTCTCGATGCACGCAACGACCTGAAACGGCTCTATCGTTTCGGCAAGGGACTTTGGGGAAAAGCCGCTGCGCAACGATTTTCACGCGAGCTTCGATCAGCAATGAATCGCCTCGGCGTACAACCCCACATCGGCACACCACGCGACGATATTACAGCAGGATTACGCATGTTCGTCTACCGCCAGCACGTCGTATTCTATCGCATCCGGGACAACGACGGCAGCGTCGTAGTGATACGCATCATGCATGGACGAGAACTGACGCCGGATATTTAGCCACCCCGCTACCCCCCGCCCCGCTCCCGCCGCACCCTCTCCCACCACTCCAGCCGCTTGCGCAATTCCCGCTCGAAGCCCCGCTCCGGCGGGTCGTAGAACTGCTGCCGCCCCAGCTTCTCAGGCCAGTAATCCTGCCCGGAGAAGGCATCCGGCGCGTCGTGGTCGTAGCTGTAGCCCGCACCGTAGCCCTCGTCCTTCATGAACCCGGTCGGCGCATTGAGGATAGACTTGGGGGGCATCAGCGAGCCCGCGTGTTTCGCCACCTTCGCGGCTGATTTGTAGGCCACATAAGCCGCGTTGGATTTCGGCGCGGTCGCCAGGTAAATCACGGCGTTGGCCAGAGCCAGCTCTCCTTCGGGTGATCCCAGCTGCTCGTAGGCCTCCGCCGCCGCCCGCGCATGGATGAGCGCCTGCGGATCGGCGAGGCCGATATCCTCCACCGCCATGCGCACGAGGCGACGGGCCAGAAAGCGAGGGTCTTCGCCACCGTCGATCATGCGGCAGAAATAGTAGAGCGCAGCATCGGGGTCCGAACCGCGCACCGTTTTGTGCAGGGCGGAGATGAGGTTGTAATGCCCCTCCTGCGCCTTGTCGTAGATCGGTGCGCGCCGCTGGATCACCTTGGACAACCCGGCCGGATCGAACACCTCGCCTGCACGCGCGGCCCGCCAGATTTCCTCGGCCAGCGTGAGGATGGCCCGGCCGTCGCCATCCGCCATGCCTGTCAGAGCGATGCGGGCGTCTCCATCCAGCGGCAGCGGCTTGCCCTCTTCCGCCTCGGCCCGGGCGAGCAGCGCTTCCAGCGCCGCTTCATCGAGCGCCCTGAAGGTCATGACACGGGCACGGGACAACAGTGCCGCGTTGAGCGCGAAGGAGGGGTTCTCGGTCGTCGCCCCCACCAGCGTGATCGTGCCGTCCTCCATGACGGGCAGGAAACTGTCCTGCTGCGTGCGGTTGAACCTGTGGATCTCATCGACAAAGAGCAGCGTGCCCTGCCCCGCCATGCGCCTGGCGCGCGCTCCCTCGAACACTTTCTTCAGGTCGGCCACGCCGGAAAAGATGGCGGATGTCTGCTCGAAATGCAGGCTGGTTTCATGGGCCAGCAACCGTGCCACTGTGGTCTTGCCGGTGCCGGGCGGACCCCAGAAGATGAGCGAGCCGAGGCTCTTGCCTTCGATCAGGCGGGTAAGAGCACCGTCAGCGCCTGTCAAGTGATCCTGCCCGGCCACCTCGGCAAGCGTGCGCGGGCGCAGACGATCCGCTAGCGGTCGCGGCGCGTCGCGCTCCATGCCCGCGGCGGCAAAGAGGTTCACCCTATCCACCAAACAACTGCTGCGTGAACACCTGCCCGCCCCGGCTGATCTGCAGCACCCAGCGGTACTGGCGATCCCTCGTCAAGCGCTCGACATCCTTGCTGGTCGCGGGGCGGTCATTGTTGATCTGCACAATCACATCGCCCTTCTGGAAGCCCACCTGTTGCGCGTTGGAGCCGTCTTCCACGGCAGCGACCACCACGCCATCCGATGCCGTATCGACCGACAATTCCTCGGCGACCGCAGGCGACATGTTCATCACGGTCAGGCCAGCCAATGGCGAGCGGCTCTTGATCAGCACCGGATCGCGCGGGCGCGTCTCGGGCGCGGCCATCAGCCTCACCGGCAGGATGATGCGCTTGCCCGCCCGCTGCACGCCAAGCGAAGCCTGGCCGCTGAGGCCCTTGGTGGCAAAGCGGAAGCCGAAGGCGTCTGGATCGCTGATCTCCTGGTTGTCCACGGCCACGATCACGTCGCCGCGCTTCAGGCCGGCCTCCGCCGCCGGACTCTTGTCGACGACGCTGGCGACCAGTGCGCCGGTCGGGCGGTCGAGGCCCAGCGCCTCCGCCTTCTCGCGGTCAACGCTGTCGAGCCTGGCACCAAACCACGGCCGCTTGACTGTGGCCCCGCCGCCCCTGGCGCTCTCGATGACGATCTTCACCATATTGGCGGGGATGGCGAAGCCGATGCCGTGGCTGCCGCCGGAACGCGAAAAGATCGCGGTGTTAATACCGATCAGCTTGCCATTCATGTCGATCAGCGCACCGCCTGAATTGCCCGGGTTGATCGCGGCGTCGGTCTGGATGAAGAACTGGTAGTCCGAGACGCCAACCTGGGTGCGGGCCAACGCCGAGACGATGCCGGACGTCACGGTCTGGCCCACGCCGAACGGATTGCCGATTGCCAGCACGATGTCACCCACCTCGAGCTGATCGGAATCACCCAGCGGCAAGGCCGCAATCTTCGCGTCGCCCACGCCCTTGAGGCGCAGCACGGCGAGATCTGTGCGCTGGTCGCGCAGGATCACATCGGCGTCGAATTCGCGCCTGTCGGCCAGCGCCACCTTCACCTCTGTCATGCCCTCGATGACGTGGTGGTTGGTCAGCACCAATCCATCCGAACTGACGATGACGCCTGAGCCCACGGACTGCTGCACACGCTCCTGTCCCCGCTGTCCGCCGCCGAAGAACTCGCGGAAGAACGGATCATCCATGAAGGAATGCCGCGGCTTCTGCTCGCGCCGTGCGCCATAGACGTTCACCACGGCAGGCGCGGCCTGTTTGACCAGCGGCGAGAACGACATCTGCATCTGCGGGCGGCTGTCAGGCGTCTGGCGCTGGAAGAAACCCTGGGCGTACAGAGCGGGCGTGAACGAGAGACTGATCACGGCGGCGGAAGCAAGGCCCGCTATGAGGGAGCGTACTGTCATTTCGGAATGATCCTTCGGAACGCGATTGGCAAGATATAGTGCGGGCTTTCGCCATCTGAAAGAAGCCGTTGCGAACCAACGCGCAAGCGTCGATATTCCATCGGCAAATCGGCAGATTTACGTGTTTTCCGGGATACCCAAGACTGCAAGCCTGCCCCAGCTACGCGACGATACGGAACCTGCAGGAGAAACGACGCCTTGTCCGTTATCAGACTGATCTACCGAAGCGAAAATGCCATCAACGTTTCGGGTGCAAGATTGCTGGTTCATTTCCATGACATCGTTGCAACTGCGCGGCGAATCAATGCGCAGTTGGAGATCGACGGCTTTCTGATGTTCGACAGAACACGCTATCACCAGATCCTGGAGGGGCCGGAAAAAGCCGTCGATCAGCTCTATGCGAAAATTCAGGCTGACAAGCGTCACACCAATGTGGAGCTTCTGTCGAGGGAAATCACCACACAGCGATATTTCAAGGAATGGTCGATGAGCTCGTTTCTCAGCGACCAGTCCCGGCACCCGCTGAGGACACTTCACAACCTCCAGCCAAATGCCGCGCTGGATGCCGAAACATTCCTGCGCTTCGCACGCGATTTCGTGAAGGATGAACCGTCCGACGATTGACACCCTTGCTGTGCGCGGATGTCGGCCAGTCACGAAGCACCTGTCCAACAAAAAAAGGCACCCCGAGAGGTGCCTTTTTCAATATGTGGGCAGCGTCCGGATCAGGCAGCTTCACCGACACGCTCAGCGGCAACGCGCTCGAGATCGGCCT
>JANNFV010000684.1:0-1735 GCA_031380285.1 Hyphomicrobiales bacterium
GTTCCTTTCGCTCACGCCGATCCTCGGGAATCGGCTGAAGCGGAATGGTAACGCTGATACGATGTCCATGCGCCTTGGTCAGCTTGGCGAGCTTGCGCCTGAGCGCCGAGACACTGGTGGCGCTGTCGCCATAGACCAGCAAAACCGCATCATCGGTGTTCTGCGCGGACCAGCGCCAGTCGTCAGCCACGTCGCCCAGCAAGCGACGCCGCGCCGGGTCGGCCATCCCCTCCAGGAACGCCGCTGGAAATGTCGTGCATGCCTCAGGTGCAAGCCCGAGCCGTGGCAGGGCATCCGGGCCAAGGGCCAACGTGGCGACGGCAGGGTTCTTCAGGCGGCGTCCGTCGCCGAAGGCAACATCATCAAGGATGCCGCGAAGCCAAGCGCTAGCGCGTTCCGTCTGCGTTGCATCCGGCCCTCCGAACTTCACCGCCATCATCAGGCCGAACGGCTTGAAGCCAAGGCCGCCGAAAACAAGGCTCTGTATCTCTGTCGTCTCAAGCTTGGACTCCGGGCGCTCGGCTGAGCCGAATTGCGCGAGAAACAGCTGCGCATCCTGCTCGGTCATGGCTGCAGCGAGGCCTCGACGCAGCACTGCATTCGACCGGATGTTCGAGGTCGTCAGCGCCGGATAGGCGCTGTACCAGAACGCAGTCGGAACCATGCTGCGCCGCGCATAGCGTTTGAAGCGCTCGCCATCGGTCGCACCTTCCTGAAAAAGGTTTGCGGAGCGCGGAAAGCCTACGGTGTTGGACCAAACGGCCGTCAACCCTTCATGGGCTCGCGTGATGAAATCCTCGAGATAACTCTCCCAGCTCCCGTCGTAGTTGGAAAAGAAGACAATGTCCCGTGTGCCGGGCAGTTGCACCCAGCGGGCAAAGTGGATCGTATCGATCTCGGCAAGATGGCCAGGCCTGAACTGGAGACGGCAAAGAGTGCCCACGATCCAGAATGCCAGGCGGATAGTGACTTTGCGGGTAAGCCCAGGCTTCAGCACCGTGATCGACACCATGTGGTTCTGGGGAGAATGGTTCTCTCTCGCAAGAATCTCGCGGGCCGTCTTGCGGTCTGGTGCCAGATCGGACACCCAATCCGCAGCTTCAAGTTTGCGCAATCGGCAATAGAGAACCCCCGCGACAAGCAGCAGCGGAGTTGCGAATGATAGCAAAGCCCACAGCAGCCAGCTCAGGCCGGTCCAAGCATCCTGCAGCAGCGCCCACAACTTGTGGGGCAGCGATAGACTGGACGAAAGCGTATCCCACGCGGTCATCGCCCCTGTTAATGCACCATAGATCAGCATGGCGACCAGCAATGGAAGCAAGAACCAGAGGTATGTCACGACGAAAGACTTTGCGAGCGCGGGGATGGCCTTCGGTATCGTCGGATACGGCGCGTTTGCTGGCAGCGGAGGTGGTTCCTCAAGTGCCCATGCTAAGGCAGCGTCCTTGCGAACATCGGAGCGGATCGCCTCCAGGCGCTCCAGCGCACGCAACCCGGATTCTTTCTGATGGAGCACCATGTGGCGCACGCGATCCGCAAGCGCCGCCTCCTGCCTGATGCGGCTGACGGACATGACCGGCGTGCCCGCGAAAGGCAACCCGGCGAGCATGGTCCAGCCGAAACCGCTTTTGACTTTGTGTCCGACCAGGAAATCGCTGAGGTCGCCATCAGCCCAATCCTCGGCCATAGCGAAGACTGGCTTGAGCTCTGCCTCCAGCGCCTTGGCAAGCTCACG
>JANNFV010000694.1:0-5736 GCA_031380285.1 Hyphomicrobiales bacterium
GACGCTCCCGGCCCGGTTCATGCGGCAGCCCCGGGAAACACCAGCGTGTCCTCTGCCGTCCAGCTCAGGGAGACTCGATCACCAGGCGCTGGCGTCACGCCGCCAGATGCCGTCTCCACCGTCACGCGGCCAGCGGGCGTATCGACGAGCACCTCCTGCCGGTCTCCGATGAAGACGACACCGTGAATCGTTCCCGGCAGGCGGTTGCGACCGGGTGCGACCGGATCATGCGCTGCCGCCAGCGTGATGCGTTGCGGACGCAGAAAGACATCGAGCGCGTCACCGTCGGGAAGGGCTCCGGCCACCGTGATCGGCACGCCGCTCAACGATAGCCCCCCTGCTGCCGTCCGCGTCGCCCGCAGGATGCAACTGCGCCCGACGAAATCCGCCACAAAGCGCGTGGAAGGATGATCATACACCGTGCGCGGGTCCGCGACCTGCTCGATTCGGCCCGCGTTCATCACGGCCACGCGGTCGCACAAGGTCAAGGCCTCGGTCTGGTCATGGGTGACGAACAACGTGGTGATGCCCAGCGAGCGTTGCAGGTCGCGGATCTCGATGCGCATGGCATCACGCAGCTTGGCATCGAGGTTGGAGAGGCTTTCATCGAGCAGCAGCACGTCGGGCTCGATGACCAGGGCACGGGCCAGCGCCACGCGCTGCTGCTGGCCGCCCGAGAGAGCACGCGGCTTGCGCTCGGCCAGACCGACAAGGCGCACCTGCTCCAGCGCCTGCGCCACGCGGCGGTCACGCTCGGCGCGGCCCACGCCACGCTCGTCGAGGCCGAAGCCGACATTGGCCGCCACGCTTAGATGCGGGAACAGCGCATAGGACTGGAACACATAGCCCATGTTGCGCCGATGCGTCGGCAAGGCGGAGATATCGCGCCCGGCGAGATTGACCCTCCCGCCGGAGGGCGCGATCAGCCCTGCCACCATGCGCAGGGTCGTGGTCTTGCCGCAGCCCGAGGGACCGAGCAGGGCCACGGACTCTCCCTTCGCCACATCGAGAGAGAGGTCGGCCACGGCGAGGGTTTCGCCGTAGCGCTTGGACAGGTTCGCGAGTGAGAGATGGGCCACGGAAAGTTGCGATCAGCGGGCCGAGATGATCTCGCGCCGCCAGCGGTTGTTCCACTGGTCGCGCACCTTGGCAATCTCCGCCCAGTCAACAGGGATCATGCGCTGGCGCGTCTCGGCCGATGACGCGGTGCGGGCCAGGGCCGACGCGGCGACATCCGCCTTGGCGTTGGTCGGCGCATAGAACATGCGCTCGGTGAAGGCCTTCTGCGCCTCCCGCGACAGCGCGAAATTGACGAAGGCCACGGCTGCGGCCCGGTTCTTGGCACCTTCGGGAATGTTGATCGTGTTGATCTGGAACACCGATCCCTCGGGGGGCAGCACCACGCCAAGGCGGCCATTGGTCTCGTCGCTGTAGAGCTGCGCCCGGGCGTTCCATCCGGTGGCGACGCGCACCACACCGTTGAGGATCAGGGTATACCCATCAGGGTTCGGCTCATAGGTCTGCACCGACGGTGCCAGCTCCTTCAGTTTGCGTATACCCGCATCGATGGACTGGGCATGGTTGCCGCCCTCCATCTTCGTCACCATGGCGGTGAGTGCCAAACCCTGGATGTTGGGCGGGGCGGCCAGCGCCACCAGTCCCTTCAAGTCAGGTCGCCAGAGGTCGGCCAGCTTCGTGAGGGGTGGGTTCAGGGTTTGCTTATCGAAGACCAGTACGAGATGATCGAAGGTGACGGCGGGGCCGAACGCACCACCCACGGCACGGGCCTCGGGCAGCAACTCGTTGAGCGAAGGCGCCTCCTCCGGCGTGATCCTGGAGAACAACCCCTCCGCGTTACCGATGCCCGACGTCGAGACATCGAAGATCACCACATCGACCTGCGGGTCGGCCTTCTGGGCACGGATGGTGCCCAGCATCTGCGCCGAGGTGCCGCCGGGCGCGTAGGTGACCTTGACGTTGGGAAAAGCCTTCTGGAACGGCTCGACCACCGTGCGGATGTAATTGTCCTGAAAGATACCGGCATAGGCCATCAGGGTGATCTGGCCGGAGACAGCCGTGGACTGCGCCAAGGCCGATCCGGGAACAGCAAGCGCCGCTGCACCCGCGAGCACCTGTCGACGGCTGAGCTTCCCCATTCCGCCCCGATCATCGTTTGCCATGGCCTTGCGCTCCACTGTCCGATCGGGATCAGAATGACGCCGTTGCGGAGAGGGATGCAAGGCCTTTGTTGCGAGAGAAGAAGGCTTTGTCTCGCTTTCAGCGGGCCAAAATGCCGGATCGGAAAAGCTGGAATTGTGCGCAGCGCAAACCCTGTCTAGAAACAAGCAACAGCGGCTGAAGACAGCGGGAAATCCGTTGGAGAAACTGACTGCTGAGGGAGGGACACCATGAGAAAGCGTGCATTCCTGAAGGGAGCCATGGCAACCGGGGGTCTGGCCCTTTCTGCACCGGCGCTGCGGGCACAGACCGCCTGGCCAGCAGGGGGACGCACCATCAAGGTGATCGTGCCTTGGCCACCGGGCGCGGCGAATGACGCGCTGGGTCGTCTCGTGGCCCAGCGCCTGCAGGACACGCTGGGGGCAACCGCCATCGTCGAGAACCGCACCGGCGGCTCGGGGCTGGTGGGCACCAATGCCGTCATCCAATCCGATCCTGATGGCTACACCTGGCTGGCCAGCGCCTTCAACACCGCGGTGATGCCGAAAGTTCTCAAGGCAGCGACCTTCGATCCGGAAGTCGATCTGGAAGCGGTGGCGCGCACGGCGGTCGCTCCACTGGTCTGTGTCATGTCGACGGCTCGCCCGGAGAAGACGATGGCCGAGGTGATTCAGGCAGCACGGGAGAACCCGCGCAATTTCACCTTCGCGATTTCATCCCTTGGCTCGGCAGGCCATCTTGCGACCGTGGAGTTCCTGCGGCGCACCGGCCTCAAGATCGACATGGTGCCCTATCGCGGTACGGCCCCGGCCATGCAGGACTTGATGTCGGGCAGCGTGCAGTTGCTCATCGATCCGACCTTCGCCCTGTTGCCCGCCGCGAGGGAAGGATCACGCGTCCGCGCCCTGGGCATCGCGTCCCGGCAGCGCTCGGTTCTGGCTCCGGAAGTGCCCACCTTCATCGAAGGCGGCGTGCCGGATTTCACCTTCAATTCGTGGTATGGCATCTGGGCTCCCAAGGGCACGCCGCGCGACATCCAGGACAAGGTCAATGCCATGGTGCAGGCGACCATGCGTGACCCCGCGATCTCGGCCAAACTGACAGCGACACTGATCGAACCGGTGGCCGAAAGCATCGCGGAGACGCGGGCCTTCATCCGCAGCGAGGTCATCCGTTCGGGTGAGTTGCTGAAGAGCATCAACTTCGAGCCAGCGTGATGCCCCTGGAAAAGGGCCACGCGCTGGTGACCGGAGCAAGTGCCGGAATCGGCGCGGCCATCAGCCAGCGCCTGCTTGGCGATGGCTGGCGGGTCACCGGCGTGGCGCGTCGGGTGATCGCCGAAGATGCCCCAGGCTTTCGCGCAGTTAGGGCGGATCTCGCGACGCCACAGGGCTGCAACGAAGCGCTGCGGCACAGCAGCGGGGTCACCGCGCTGGTGCATTGCGCGGGCCATCTCGTGACAGGCAGGCTCGGCACGCTCGATCCTGCCGGGAGCGAAAGCCTGTGGCGGCTGCATGTTGCTGCAGCGGAGCATCTCGCCAACGCACTGGCCCCCACGCTGCCGCAGGGTGGACGAATCGTGCTGATCGGCAGCCGCACCGCCGCTGGCTCCGCCGGGCGCAGCCAATACGCCGCTGCCAAGGCCGCGATGGTGGCGATGGCCCGGTCCTGGGCGGCGGAGCTTGCGCCGCGCGGCATCACGGTGAATGTGGTCGCACCCGCCGCAACCGCGACCGCCATGCTGGATGATCCGGCGCGAGGCTCTGTCCCGCCGCGCCTGCCGCCGATCGGGCGCTACATCCAGCCAGAAGAAGTGGCCGCTGCGGTTGCGTTCCTGCTGTCGCGGGAGGCCGATGCCATTACCGGCCAGGTGCTGACGATCTGCGGAGGGGCCTCGCTGTGACCGAACACCACCCACCAGCCGAGGATATCCGCCCGCGCATGGATGGCGTGCTGCGGTCGAGGGCTGACCATCCGGGGCAATCGGAAGCCTTCATTCCCTCGCCCTCGCCCCAGAACCACGCTGCCAATCTCATGATGCTTGGCGACGGCTCGCTTGGCTGCGTCTGGTTCGGCGGCACGCAGGAGGGCATGGCCGATATCTCGGTTCATTTCGCCAGGCTTGCGCCGGGTGCCAACCGCTGGAGCGACGCCATCCGTCTGCAGGATGACCCATCCCGGTCTGAGCAGAACCCGATCCTCCATCCTGCCGCCGATGGCACGCTCTGGCTGCTCTACACCTCGCAGGTCTCAGGCAACCAGGACACGGCTGTGGTGCGCAGGCGCATCTCCCGCGACCACGGCGAAACCTGGTCCGCGCCTGATACAATGATCGGCGATGCGGGCACCTTCGTGCGCCAGCCGATACTCCCTCTTGCCAATGGGAACCTGTTGCTGGGGACGTTCCTCTGCCGCACCGCACCCGGCCAGCGCTGGGTCGGGAATGACGACATCAGCGTGCTGCGCCTGTCCGAGGATCAGGGGCGCAGTTGGCAGAAGGTTGCGGTGCCCGACAGCCTGGGCTGTGTCCACATGAGCGTGGTGGCGTGTGGCGGTGGCGGATTGCTGGCCCTGTTCCGCAGCCGTTGGGCAGACGCCATCCATGCCGCACGCTCCAGCGATGGCGGACGGAGCTGGTCCAGCCCTCAGCCGACGGAACTGCCCAACAACAATTCGTCGATCCAGGCCACGCGTCTTGCAGATGGGCGACTGGCCCTGGTCTACAACCACGCAAACGCCAGCGACGCCAGCGAGCGCAGGCTTTCGCTCTATGACGAGATCGAGGACGATACGGCAGGACCATCAGCGGACACCACAGAGGCGCATCCGCCGCCCCTGCGCACCGCCTTCTGGGGTGCGCCCCGCGCTCCGCTCGTGCTGGCCCTGTCGGAGGATGGTGGCCAAAGCTGGCCGCGCCGCGTCACAATCGAGACGGGCGACGGCTATTGCATGACCAACAATTCGATGGAGCGGCGCAACCGCGAACTCTCCTATCCCAGCGTCCACCAGGCTCCCGATGGCAGCCTGCACATCGCCTTCACCTACCACCGGCAGGCGATCAAGCATGTGCGCATCGACGGGGTTTGACAGGTTCAGGCGTTGCCCGGCACGATATGTGTCTCGATGTCAGGCCTGGAAGCGCAAAGGTCTTCCATCAACCGGTTCATGTTCGCGTTGAAGAAGGGCTTCTCCGGCGAGACATGCAGATCGGAAATCTGGGCGATGCTTACCGTCATGGCGCAAGCTCGATCAGGATGGGCTGGTGATCCGACACGCGGGTCTCCTCGTCGCAGGTTATGCGCCGTATCCTGGGTGCCACGTCTTCCGTGAGGAAGACATAGTCGCAGCAATGTGGTGAGCCATGGGTCTGGTCGATGATGCAGGATGTCAGCGGGTGAGGCTTTGTTCCCTTGAACGCTGTCCAGCTGTCGACAAGGCGCGGCCATCCCTGCGCGAAGGGCGCAGAGATGCGGTGCTTCAGGGCGTCATCCGGCTTCATGTTGAAATCGCCCGTGAGGATGGCGGAAGCGCTGGAGGACGTGCGGGCGTAGGTTCCCG
>JANNFV010000714.1:0-1642 GCA_031380285.1 Hyphomicrobiales bacterium
CGTCCGTTCTCCTCGCTGAGGATGGGCAGGGACAGCACGCGCCCATCGGGCGTCACGGCCTCGACCAGCGCGTAATAGTTGCGCGCATTGGGATTGCGCTCCGGCACGCGCCACACCGCCGTCTGCTCGCCGGGCCGCGAGATGATGCGCAGCCAGTATTCCTGGGTCAGTGCGGAGCGCAGCGCCTCGAGGTCCGTGATCGCCTTGCGGCCACCCGCCGCATCCTTGCGGCGCAGCGCCGCATGCCCATCGGCCAGGAGTTGATTGGCCCGGGCCCGGGCGCTGTCAACCTTGGCTTCGGCCAGCGCTTCCTGGTGTCCCGCCGTCAAGCCGCGCGGAATGATCTGGGTGATTTCCTGCTCGATGCGGGTGGCTTCCGCCCGCCTCGGCTGCTCGACGCCGAACCACCAGCCGCCGGCCCCAAGCCCCAGCGCGACGACGGCAGCGCTTGCAACCTTGCCGATCCTGCCCCGCGCGATCCAGACCCTGGCGAGCGAAACGCCGAGACCGGGCTTCGGCGGCGTATAGGCGAAGCGATCCTCCTTGATGGCGCTGACGCCCTGGCGGATGACCTCATCCGAGACCTCGATGCCCTGGCTCTTGTAGATGGCCCTGAGGCGCTCGAGCAGATCAGCATCGCGGCGCGTCTCGTCCAGCTCGCGCTCCACGAGGTTGTCCTGGTGGCGCAGGGTATCGACAACATCCATCGCCAGCATCAGCTCGTCGAGCGTCTGCGGCTTGGCTTCGATGGCGGGGACGGACGTGGTCATTCGGTGGGCTCCTCCTTCTCCCCTTGCGGGAGAAGGTGGTCGGCGGATGCCGACCGGATGAGGGGTCTTGCGCAGCAAACCTTGCACGTCGCGGCTTGGTCGAATGTTGCAAGGCTCGCTGCGCGATACCCCTCATCCGACCTTCGCAGACGCGAAGGCCACCTTCCCCCGCAAGGGGGGAAGGAGAAGTTCTAAACCCCCAGCGCCTTGCCTTCGGCCACGAGCTTGGCGATGCGCTTCTTGCCATCTTCCACGGCGTCGCGGATTTCGTTGGCGTTCTGGGTGGAGAGCTTGCGCATCTCGTCAACAATGGTGATGGAGCGCTCCTGGAAGCCCACGACACTGTCGACCAGCTTCTTCACGGCATCGGCACGCACCGTTGGGCCATAGCCAGCCTTGACGGCCGCTTCCTGGACCTTGTCGCCGATGTCGCCGAGCGTCTCGAGGCTCTTGGACACGCCTTCCTTCATCACTTCCAGCGTCTGCGTCGCCTCATGCAGGCCGAACATGCCGGTGAAGGAAGCCTTCAGCGCGGTGAGCACGCTGTCATTGGTGGAAAAGAACGAAATCGCCTGCGCATAGACCCGCTCCTTGGCGTTCGTCGTCTGCATCAGCCGTGCCATCACCACTTCGGAGGTGTTGTAGGAGATGGTGAGGTTGTCCGAGAGATCCTTGGAGATCTGGTAGCGCTTGTCCATGTCCTGCGTCATGCGCAGGCGCTCGTCGCGGGTCATTTCGAGGCGCGCGCGATCCGCAGGCTCCGTGCCGGCGAACCCGGACACTGCCTTGGAGGCTTCATCGAGCGCCTTCTTCTCGGCCTCGAGCTTCTGCTCAGCCACCTTCAGCACTTCCAGCGCCATGACCTCGGACTG
>JANNFV010000708.1:0-1848 GCA_031380285.1 Hyphomicrobiales bacterium
CCGCCGCCAGCGCCCACCGTGCGCACATCGACCATGGGCACATGGATCGGCAGGCCATAGGCGATGGTGAGTTCCGCCGACACCTCCGGCACGCCGCCATGGATCAGCGCAACATCTGTCGATGTCCCGCCCATGTCATAGGTGATGGCGTTGGCGAGCCCCGATTGATCGAGCGTCGCCGCAGCCGCCATCACGCCGGAGGCCGGGCCGCTCATTACCGTCTTGGCCGCATCGCGGGCCACCAGCCGGGCGGACACCGTGCCGCCATTGCCGTTCATCACCAGCAGGTCGCGCCTGAAGCCGCGCGCTTCCAGTTCGCCCTGCAGGCGACGGATGTAGCGGTCGAGGATCGGCTGTACGGCGGCGTTCACGCTCGCCGTCGTGCCGCGCTCGTATTCGCGATATTCGGAGAGCAGCGCATGGCCCAGCGTGATGTAGCCATTGGGCCAGATCTCGCGGGCGATCTCTCCGGCACGCAGCTCATGGTTCGGGTTGGCGTAGGCATGCAGGAAATGGATCACCAACGCCTCGCAGCCATCGGCGATCAGCTTTTCGGCGGCGGCGCGGACAGCATCCTCGTCCAGCGCCGTCACCACCTGCCCGCGCGCATCCATGCGCTCAGATACTTCAATGCGCAATTCGCGTGGGATCAGTGGCTCGAACGTGCCGAACAGGCCGTAGGGCTTTGGCCGCGTGCGGCGGCCAAGCTCCAGCGTGTCGCGAAAGCCCATGGTTGTGATGAGGCCAACCCGCGCCAGCTTGCGCTCCAGCACCGCATTGGTGGTGGCCGTGGTGCCATGGATAATCAGGTCAAGATCAGCAGGCGAAACCCCGGTCGCCTCGATGGCGGCGATCACGCCATGCGCCTGATTGGTTGTGGTCGGGATTTTCGACAGCTTGATGTTTCCGGCCCCGCCCGCCGCCGCTTCGTAAAGCAGCAGGTCGGTGAACGTGCCCCCCACATCGATGCCAGCCACACGGCGCAAACAGCAGACCCCTCATTCGCGTAAGATCATTGGTACACGAATGAGTTTGGCGGGCAAGGGCGGCTCACGCGCATCGTCATTCCGGGGCGGCAGAGCCGAGTACTCCATTCCACGGATCCTCATCCTGAGCCCGTCGAAGGAGGAGTTCCAGCCTGTACACATCTGGAGTTCATCCTTCGACGGGCTCAGGATGAGGATGGGTGGGGCAAATGGGCAGTTTCACTCGCAGTCGCGACGAATAAAGGCACTCACACCGTGAGATACGCTTCCCTGACCTCGTCATTCGCCTCAAGCTCCGCCATCGTGCCTGAAAACCGGATCGCGCCTTTCTCGATGACATAGGCGCGGTCGGAAACGGCGGCGGCAAAGTGGAGGTTCTGCTCGCACAGCAGCACGGCGATGCCGGTGGCTTTCATGGCGATGACGGCCTCGGCCATCTGCTCGACGATGACGGGCGCGAGGCCCTCGGACGGCTCGTCGAGCAGCACCATGTCCGGGTTGCCCATCAGCGTGCGGGCGATGGTCAGCATCTGCTGCTCGCCCCCCGACATGGCCGAGGCGCGGCGGCCCTCCATTTCGCTGAGGTTGGGGAAGATCGCGTAGAGCCGCTCGAGCGTCCATGCCTCGCGGCCATCGCGCGCAGGGCGGCGGCCCACTTCGAGGTTCTCCTGCACGGTCAAATCCGTAAAGATGCGCCGCTCTTCGGGCACGTAGCCCAGCCCCAGCCGCGCGATACGATAAGGCGGCAAACGGTCGACCCGCTGGCCGTCGAAAGTCACCTCGCCGCCGGCCGCCGGCACCAGGCCCATGATGGTCTTCATGACCGTCGACTTGCCGGCACCGTTGCGCCCCAGAAGGGCCA
>JANNFV010000712.1:0-3647 GCA_031380285.1 Hyphomicrobiales bacterium
TCGGCGGTCTTGGCTTCCTCGACGGTGATGACACCCTCGTTGCCGACCTTCTGCATGGCTTCGGAAATCATCTTGCCGACCGACGCGTCGCCGTTGGCAGAGATGGTGCCGACCTGCGCCACTTCGGCGTTGGACGTCACCTTCTTGGAGTTCTTCTTGAGGTCGGCGACGACGGCTTCCACAGCCATGTCGATGCCGCGCTTCAGATCCATCGGGTTCATGCCGGCCGCAACAGCCTTGGAACCTTCGCGCACGATGGCCTGAGCCAACACGGTCGCGGTGGTGGTGCCGTCACCGGCATGGTCGTTCTGACGGGACGCGACTTCGCGCACCATCTGGGCACCCATGTTCTCAAACTTGTCGGCAAGTTCGATCTCCTTGGCGACGGTGACGCCGTCCTTGGTGATGCGGGGCGAACCGAATGACTTCTCGATCACGACGTTGCGGCCCTTGGGACCGAGTGTGACCTTGACGGCATCAGCGAGGATGTCGACGCCGCGCAGCATCTTGTTGCGCGCGTCGCTTCCGAAACGGACTTCTTTGGCAGCCATTGGACTGTCCTTCTGTGTGGTCTTGAATTGCGGGGAAAGGGTGGGTCGACGAAGAAATTACTTCGTGATCACGCCCATGATGTCGGATTCCTTCATGATCAGAAGGTCCTTGCCATCGATCTTGACTTCGGTGCCGGACCACTTGCCGAACAGGACGGTGTCGCCCTTCTTCAGGTCGATCGGGATCAGCTTGCCGGCTTCATCGCGGCCACCGGGACCAACAGCCTCGATGATGCCTTCTTGCGGCTTTTCCTTGGCGGTGTCGGGAATGATGATGCCACCCTTCGTCTTTTCATCGCTTTCGAGACGACGGACGACGACGCGGTCATGCAGAGGACGAAACTTCATGCGGTTCCTCGTAATGCTCTAAGCCAGGCACCATGCCTGGAACTGGAGTTGGACCTGTCTGGCACTCGTTCTGTGGGAGTGCTAACAAGGTGTGGTGGATATGGCGGTGGTCTGTGACAGAGTCAAGACATCGATGCGAGGGAAGGCGGTCGAAGCCATCAACGACGGTTAACGCCGGTTGGTCACGGTGCTTGTCGCATCCCGACTGCCAGATGGTGGGCGCGACAGGGATTGAACCTGTGACCCTTCGCGTGTGAAGCGAATGCTCTCCCGCTGAGCTACGCGCCCTGTTTCCAGAGGTATTCCGCGTTCCTCTCGCCTGCTGGCTGTGTCCTGTCAAGGAATGCGGGCGAAAAACTTCGATTTCACAGGGTTGGACTGTTGCAACAGGAACACGGTCATCGGGCCAAATGCGCCGATCACGTTGGCTTGATCGGCATCGCAGCTTGCCAAATCAGCCCGAAGCAGTCTCTAACATGCAACTCCAGCACTATCGCTGCACCATCATTTTTCAAGGGGCTTTTTCCATGCGCCGTATGGCTCTTCTCGCCGCCGTTGTTCTCGCCGGGTCCACCAGCGCGGCCCTGGCATCGCAGACCGTTCTTGATCCTCTGACCGGTCGCGTTCTCGACGTCACCCCGTCAAATGCCAGCGGTGGACGTGCCGCCGCGACACCCATTCCCCGCGAGACTGTTCCTTACGCTGGTCCGCATCGCCCCGGCACGATCGTGGTGAACGCCAAGGAGCGCCGCCTCTATCTGGTCCTGGATGGTGGCACGGCCATGAAGTATGGCGTCGGCGTCGGTCGTCCCGGCTTTGAATGGGGCGGCACCAAGACGGTGACTCGCAAGCAGGAATGGCCGACCTGGACGCCGCCAGCGCAGATGCTGAAGCGCCGCCCTGATCTGCCGCGCTTCATGCCAGGTGGTCCGGAGAATCCGATGGGTGCCCGCGCCATGTATCTGGGCTCATCGCTTTACCGCATCCATGGCTCCAACGAACCGGAGACCATCGGGCAGGCCGTGTCCTCGGGCTGCATCCGCATGCTCAATGATGACGTGATTGATCTCTACACCCGCGTCCGCGTGGGCACCCAGGTCGTGGTTGTCCGCTGATTGGCGCTTTGATCTGATCGCATTTCGGAAGGGCCGGTTGATCCGGCCCTTTTCTTTTGGACGCAGGTCCAACCTTACAGGCATGAAAAAAGCGGCGTTTCCGCCGCTTTGATCAGACATTGCCTGAAAAGATCAGGGAATTCATTCTTCGCTGTCGTCATCCGCATTGTTGGCGGATGGCGAGGGCGCTACGAGGCCATCGAGCCCGCGCAGCAACTCATCCTCTGACATGCGGTCGAACGACACATTCGAATCGTCCACGGAGTTGACTTGGGTGCGGTTCTGGGACGAGGCGATCATCGGCACGATTTCGGCCTCAGGCTCATCCACTTCCACCTGCTTCTGGAGGGAGTGAATGAACTCTTCCTTCAGGTCTTCGGGCTGGATCGTCGCATCTGCGATCTCGCGGAGCGCCACGACCGGGTTCTTGTCCCGGTCCCGGTCGATCGTGAGCGGGGCACCTGACGCAATGATCCGGGCGCGATGCGCGGCGAGCAGGACGAGCTCGAAGCGGTTATCGACCTTGTCGATGCAATCTTCAACGGTTACGCGCGCCATGGGGCGGCTCCTTTTTTGAACATATTGTTCTTGAATGATGTTAGCCGCTAACCCAGCCGGGGTCGAAATGCAAGGTAGAAC
The DNA here is from genome assembly GCA_031380285.1 of Hyphomicrobiales bacterium. Taxonomy (GTDB): domain Bacteria; phylum Pseudomonadota; class Alphaproteobacteria; order Rhizobiales; family Beijerinckiaceae; genus JADCCX01. The sequence continues at coordinate 2,654 of JANNFV010000712.1, forward strand.
CGCACGCCCAATCTGTGCTAGGGCGTGACAATAAGTCAGGTGACGTTTTGGGAAACCAGGACGCAGTTGCTTGACCCGGTGTGCAAATTTGCGATAAACCGAGGTCAAATCAGAATTGTTGTCGGCAAAGCCGCAAAATTAGATTTTGGAGAGACAGATGACATCCCGTGACAAGATTGCCGTCTTCATCGATGGTGCCAACCTTTACGCCACATCGAAATCCCTTGGGTTCGATATCGACTACCGCAAGCTCCTGAAGGAGTTTCAATCACGCGGGACGCTCGTGCGTGCTTTTTATTACACCGCCCTTGTTGAAGATCAGGAGTACTCCTCGATCCGTCCGCTGGTCGATTGGCTGGACTATAACGGCTACACCGTCGTCACCAAGCCAGCGCGGGAATTCACCGACGCTGCCGGTCGCCGCAAGATCAAGGGCAACATGGATATCGAGTTGGCCGTGGACGTGATGGAACTTGCCCCACATGTCGATCAGATGGTGCTGTTCTCGGGTGACGGTGATTTCCGCTCCGTCGTCGAGGCCGTGCAACGCCGTGGCGTGCGCGTGTCGGTGGTCTCCACCGTCACCACGCAGCCGCCCATGGTTGCGGATGATCTGCGCCGCCAGGCGGACGAGTTTATCGACCTGATGTCACTGCAGGCCAAGATCGGGCGCGATCCCTCGGAGCGTGCCGTGCGCGATCCATCGGATCGTGGTGGCTTCAGCCGCCCCGTGGCGGGCACCGCTCCTGTCAACCAGATGCCCGGCTTCGTGCAGAGGCCCGTGCGGCCAACCGAGACTGCCGAATAAACCTGCACAACGACCCAAACGAAAAGCCCGGCTGTGTCAGCCGGGCTTTTTTGTAGTGTCCACATCGCTCTCGGCTGTTTGTCAGCCCAGTCCACCGACCAGCATGTATTTGTGCTCGACGAACTCGTCCATGCCGTGCTTGCCGCCTTCGCCCCCTTCGGCGGCGTCAAGGAATCCGGCCTTGGG
>JANNFV010000060.1:0-3147 GCA_031380285.1 Hyphomicrobiales bacterium
ACTGCCGCAGCCATCCGATCTCTTTGCAGCGCTGGCGCTGACGCCGTTGTCCCATGTGCGCGTGGTCATCCTGGGGCAGGATCCCTATCCGACGCCGGGCGATGCCCATGGGCTGGCGTTCTCGGTCAATCCCGGTATCCGCATCCCGCGCTCGCTCGCCAACATCTTCAAGGAGCGCCAGAGCGATCTCGGCCTGCCGCCGCCCCGGAATGGCACGCTCTCCCCTTGGGCCAAACAGGGCGTTCTGCTGCTCAACACCTGCCTCAGCGTCGAGGCCGGAAAAGCCGGGAGTCATCGCAAGCTCGGCTGGCAGGCCCTGACGGATCAGATGATCCAGGCCGTAGCCACCACGCACAGCAGTCCCGTCTTCATCCTGTGGGGCGCGGATGCGCAAGCCAAGCGGGTGTTGATCCCGTCAGACGGGCCGCTGATCCTCGCCAGCGCCCATCCCTCGCCGCTGTCGGCAAGGCGCGGCTTCTTTGGGTCGCGTCCCTTCAGCCGGACGAACGCGCATCTGGAAAGCGCAGGGCATCAACCCATCGACTGGTCGCTCTGACCAGTGGCTTACTTCTGGAGAATCGGCTCGACCTTCTCGGCGTTGCGGTAAAAACGCACCATCATGTAGAGGCCGCCTGCAATAAACACGCCGATCAGCACCTGCCGCCACAGGTCCGGCAGTTCGAACACGCCACCCAGTGCCCAGCCGAGCGCCAGCGCGGCTCCGAGGATTTCGGTGCCCACCAGGATCGTCACCGAGACGATGGTGATCAGGTTCTTCCTGTTGAGGCGACCGGCCATGCAAACACTCTTCCCGCAGCGGCAACCGCTGCCGTAAACCTTGTGGAACTGCCTCCCGGGATATAGCAATCCCCGGCGCGAAACAACTGCCGAGGACGACCATGGATACCCCGAGCTTCAGCCAGGCCGCCGTCGCGGCGCCCCACACCTCGGCCTGCGAGGCGGGCCTCGCCGTGCTGCGCGAGGGCGGCAACGCGCTGGAAGCCATGATCGCGGTCGCTGCCAGCATCGCTGTCGTCTATCCGCACATGAACGGTATCGGCGGCGACAGCTTCTGGGTCATCCGCGAACCCTCGGGCCGGATGCGCTCCATCGAGGCCTGCGGCTTTGCGGGCGAACATGCCACCATCGACCGCTACCGGGCGATGGAGCTGGAAGCCATTCCTCTCAGGGGACCGCAGGCGACGCTGACAGTGCCCGGCACCATCGGCGGCTGGCAGATGGCCAACGCCATGGCCAAGGCCAATGGCGGCAAGCTGCCGCTCGACATGCTGCTGCACCACGCCACGGCTTCGGCGCGGGACGGCGCAACTGTCGGGCGCTCCGAGGCCCGCTACACGCTGAAGGATGACAAGGCACTGCTGGCGCAACCCTTTTTCACCGACACCTACTTTGGTGATGGCAAGCAACCGGCGGCGGGCAGCCTGCGCCGCTTTCCAGCCTTGGCAGCAACATTGCAACATCTGGCTGATGCGGGCCTTGACGATTTCTACCGGGGCGATGTCGGGCGCGAGATGGCGGCTGATCTGGAGAGGGCCGGCACACCCATCACCCGCGCCGACCTTGTGCGTTACTACGCCGTGGAGCGCCAGCCTCTCTCCGCCCGTCTCCGGGATTGCACGCTCTACATGCCGCAACCGCCCAGCCAGGGCTTCGCGGCGCTGATGATGCTGGGCATCTTCGACGAGTTGGGCGTCACGCGCGGCGAAACGGTGCAACACCTGCACGGCCTGATCGAAAGCGTGAAGCGGGCCAACACGCTGCGCGACCGCGTCGTGACCGAGTTCGAGCGCATGCCGGAAGACCCTGCGGTCTATCTGACGCGTGACAGCTTCCGGCACGAGGCCCTGCAGATCGAGGCAAGCCGGGCCGCCCCCTGGCCGCTGCCGCGCATGGAGGATGGCGACACCGTGTGGTGCGGCGTCATCGATGGCAATGGCATGGCTGTCTCGCTGATCCAGTCCCTGTTCTGGGAATATGGCTCGGGCGTCGTCCTGCCCAACACCGGCGTGCTGATGCAGAATCGCGGCCTGGGCCTGTCGCTCGAACCGCTGTCGCTCAACGCGCTGAAGCCGGGCCGCCGCCCGTTCCACACACTGCACGCGCCGATGGCGGTGTTCGATGACGGGCGCATCATGAGCTATGGCTCGATGGGGGGCGAGGTGCAGCCGCAGATCACCAGCAACAATTTCCTGCGCTATGCCCGCTTCGGCATGATGCCATCGGCAGCGCTCGATGCGCCGCGCTTCACCTTCGGCAAGGCGTGGAATGCAACCCGCGCCACGGTGAAGATGGAAAACCGGATCGATCCGTCAGTGGTGGCGGGCCTGGGCAAGCTCGGCCACGAGGTCGAGATCAACGTCAATCCCTATGCCGACAGCTTCGGCCATGCCGGCATGCTGGTGAAGCATCCCGACGGGCATGTGCTGGCCGATCACGATCCCCGCGCCGATGGCGGGGCGATGGGGCTTTGACCCTCAGGCCGCGTCGCGGGCGGCGGCGGCCACGCGCCGTGAGGTGATCTTGACGATGTCCTCGTTCAGCGTGATCCCCACCGCCATGTCGGAGGCCCGCGCGATCATGCCCGCATAGAAGGGCTGGATACCATGGGCATCGACGGTGCCGTTCTCCGGCGATCCGGCGATGGACGCTTCCACGCCATGCGGGATGCGGGCATTCTTGCCCTGGGCCGTGATCAGGAACGTCGGCGTGTCGCCGTCGCCCTCGATGACGCAATCCAGCGAACCGCCGCGCGGAATGCAGGATGCGCCGATCACCAGCAAGTTCAGCAGCAGCTTCACCCGGTTCTTCGGCATCAGCAGGCGCGGGCCGCTCCAGCTGAGCCTGATCTTGTCGTCATTGAGGAAGCCTTTGGCGACATTTTCGGCGTCGCCGGTGTCGATGGCCGAACCGGCCGAACCCGCCGCACCGAAGGCGATGCGGGCAAATTGCAGCCGGGCCGATGCGGTCTTGGCGCTCCTGTTGATGAGGTCCAGCGCGAAATCGCGCATGCCAGCGTCCTTCTCCTCGGCCAGGACTTCCAGCCCGTTGACGATGGCACCGACGGGGCTGATCACGTCATGGCAGACACGGCTGCACAGCAGTGCGGCCAGATCGAGAGATTCAAGC
>JANNFV010000064.1:0-8395 GCA_031380285.1 Hyphomicrobiales bacterium
CACAGGTCGCAGACCATACGAGGCAAAATCTGGATAGCCCCAGCTCACCCTCGCAAAGACGACGATATCAAGAATGGGGCGTGGGATGCAGGAACGGCCAGGGCGAGCTTTCGCTGCCTGTCCTTATGGGCACTTCGATCAGTGTCGGTGCGTCCAGGGCGAGGGCAGCCTCCAGCGCCTTGCGCAGACGCTCCGGCGTATCCGCCCGGAACGAGCGGATGCCGAAACTCTCGCCCAGCTTGACGAAATCCGGATTGGTCAGTTCCGACCCGATCAGACGCCCCTGATAGGCATGGGTCTGGTCGCGCAGCACATTGCCATAGGCGTTGTTGTTGAACACGATGACGGTGACGTTGATCTTGTGATGCACGGCAGTCGCCAGTTCCTGCAGGCCGAACAGGAAACCGCCATCGCCCGAAAGCGAGACCACAGCCTTGTCGGGATGCGCGACCTTGACGCCCAGCGCCGTGTTGTAGCCGAAGCCGAGATTGTCCTGATAGCCGCAGCTGACATAGTGGCGCGGCGCATAGACGGGAAAGCCGAAGCGTCCGGCAAAGCCCATCTGGCTGATCTCCTCGACCAGGAAACCATCGCGGGGCAGCACGGCGCGGATGGCATCGAGATAGGCGAGCTGCGGCTGCACGCCGGCATAGGACTCGCGGGCCCGCGCCCGAAGGTCATGGAACCCAGCGATACGACTGGCAGGCGTTGCCTGGGTCAGCGCGTCCAGCAGCGCCTGCGTGCCTGCCGCCGCACCGGCAACGATGCCGACATCCGGCTTGACCCGCACCATCTCGGTCGGATCGATATCGATGCGGATCACTTTCAGACCCTTGGGCTGCCAGCGCCAGCGCATGAATTGCAGCTCCAGGCGGCTGCCGATGCCGATCAGCAGGTCGCAGGTCTTCCAATACTCGTAGGCCGCGACCAGATCGAGCGACAGCGGACCATCGCCAGGCATGATGCCCTTGCCGGAGCGATGCGCGGTGACGGGTGCCTGCAGGCGCTGTGCCAGCATCCTGATTTCGGGTGAGGCATCGACAGCGCCGCCTCCCACCATGATCAGCGGGTTCTTCGCCCCGGCAATAAGCTTGATGGCGGCATCGATGGCATCGGGATCAGCCACCGGATCGGGCGTCGGGTGGCCGATGGCGGGTTCCCGCACAGGTCCACGCTTGCCGAAGACATCCCACGGTGCTTCCACGGCCACAGGCCCCTGCCGTCCCGACAGCATGCGGGAGATCATGCCGGACATCACAGGGCCAACATCGGCATGCTGGTTGATCCGTTCGGCTCCTTTGGTAATGCCGCGCAACGTCGCGAGCTGGTCCGGCAGTTCATGCAACTGCCCGCGGCCTTGGCCGATGAGATGGGACATCACGTTGCCTGTGACGCACAGGACGGGTGCGACCGCGGCCAGCGCCGTGCAGAGCGCGGCACCGGCATTCAGCACCCCAGGGCCTGGAACCACGGAGAATGTCCCGATACGCCCGCTGGATTTGGCATAGCCATAGGCCATGTAGCCTGCGCCCTGCTCATGGCGGGTATGGATGAACCGGATGTCATGGCGCAGGCCATGCAGGGCGTCGTTGAAGTCATACAGATGCGCGCCGGGAATGCCGAAAACGGTGTCCACGCCATGCGCCCGGAGCGACCGTGCCATGGCCTGCCCGACGGTTTCAAATTTCTGCATCACTCATCCTTCGGCACGCCCATTTTTAGACAAGCTCATCCTTCGACAAGCTCATCCTTCGACAGGCTCATCCTTCGACAGGCTCATCCTTCGACAGGCTCAAGATGAGGTCGGCGGTGGAGGGATATCATCGCCCGGTTTTCACCCGTGTCCAGATGCGCGTGACTGTCCGTTGAAGACGATCATCATAGGCGGTGTTGGTGAAGAGGCGCTTCATTACTTCTTCCGTGGGATAGACGCCGGGATTGTTCAGGATCTCCGGCCTGAGCAGGGCGCGGGACGGCAGGTTGGCATTGGCGTATTCCACGAGGTTAGAATTGGCGGCGGCGACGTCCGGGCGCAACATGTAGTTGATGAACGCCAGCGCATTGGCAGCATTGGGCGCATCCCTGGGGATGACCATCGAATCGAACCACATCTGCGCACCCTCGCGGGGAATGATATAGTCGATCTCGACGCCGTTGCCCGCCTCCTTGGCGCGCTTGCGGGCCTGCAGGATATCGCCTGAGAAGCCGAGCGCCATGCAGATGTCGCCGCCGGCCAGGGCATTGATATACTCCGAGGAGTGGAACTTGCGTACATTGTCCCGCACACGGAAAACCGCATCGCCCGCCTTCTGGATATCGGCGGCGTTCTTGGAGTTGGGATCGAGCTTCAGCGCCCGCAGCACGTTGGGCAGCACGTCTTCAGGGCCGTCGAGCACATGGATGCCACAATCCTTGAGCTTCGCGGACTGTTTCGGATCGAGCAGCAGGTCCCAACTCGGCGGAATCGTGCCACCCAGGCGCTCCTTGACCTTGGCGACATTCACGCCCAGCCCCAGAGTGCCCCAGAGATAGGGCACGGAATGCTTGTTACCGGGATCATAGAGCTTCATGCGCTCGAGGATCTCGGGCCAGAGATTCTTGTGGTTGGGCAGTTTGGCGAGATCGAGCGGCAGGAACAGGTCCGCCGCCACCATGCGTTGCAGGAAGGGTGCGGAGGGCACGACGATGTCATAGCCCGACTTGCCCGCCAGCATCTTGGTCTCGACGATCTCGTTGTTGTCGTAGTTGTCGACGACGACCTTGATGCCGGTCTCCCGGGTAAAGTCCTCCAGCACCCTTGGATCGAGATAGTCGTTCCAGATATAGAGATTGACGACCTTCTCCTGCGCCGTGGCAACACCCAGTGAGGCCAGGAGCCAAAGCAGCGTGCCCGCAAATTTCATGGTCAGTTTGGGCGCTGTCAATTTGGGCACTGTCAATTTGGTCATGGGCCGATCCGAAGAGAGGAGAAACGGAAGAACACAAACTTTTCAACGGATCGGTGCAAACTGCAAGGGAGCAGGCACCGAAAATCCGCAGGAACAAGAGGGATTCCCAAGCCGCCTTTTCCGCGTCATCATCGGGCGATGACGAACCCCTCCCTCGCCACCATGATCGCGCAAGGCGCTGGCCGCGAACCGGCTGATCTCGTGATCCACAATGTGCAGCTATACGATCTGATCACCGGAGTGCTGACGCCGACCGATATCGCTGTAGCAGGTGACCGGATCGTCGGCACCTATGCCAGCTATCGCGGCGTGACGGAGATTGATGGCGGCGGTCGCATCGCGGTTCCCGGCTTCATCGACACGCATTTCCACGTCGAATCCTCGCTGCTCACGCCGCTCGAATATGATCGCTGCGTGTTGCCCCATGGCGTCACCACGGCGATCTGGGACCCCCACGAGATCGCCAATGTGCTGGGCGCGGAGGGCATCCGCTATGCGCTGGATTGCGCCTCGGCCACGATCATGGACCTGCGCGTCATGCTCTCGTCCTGCGTGCCAGCAACCGATCTGGAGACATCGGGTGCGCGGCTTGATGCGGCTGACCTGTTGCCGTTCCGTGCCCATCCCAAGGCGCTTGGCCTGGCCGAGTTCATGAATTTCCCTGGCGTCATCCATGCCGCCCCCGAGGTGATCGCCAAGCTGGAGGCCTGGGCCGATGGTCACATCGACGGGCACGCGCCGCTGTTGTCCGGCATGGCGCTCAACGCCTATCTGGCGGCGCGGATACGCACGGATCACGAGACGACGGCTCCCGCAGAAGCCATGGAGAAGCTGCGGAAAGGCATGGCGATCCTGATCCGTGAAGGGTCGGTGTCCAAGGATCTGCACGCGCTGACGCCGATCATCGCGGCCGAGACTTCTGCGTTCCTGGGGTTCTGCACGGATGACCGCAATCCGCTGGATGTTGCGGAGGAGGGCCATCTGGATTTCGTCATCCGCGAGGCCATCCGCTGCGGCGCGCCCGCGCTGCATGTCTATCGCACGGCGACCATCAGCGGCGCTCGCCTCTTCGGCCTCACGGATCGCGGCATGGTCGCGCCGGGCTATCGCGCCGATATCGTGCTGCTCGACGGGGCCCTGGAGGATTGCCGCGTTTCCCAGGTGATCTCCGCAGGCAGGCCGGTGACGCCAGACCTGTTCGCCTCACGCAAAGGCGTGGCCCCGGTCGGCCTCGCCAGCATGAGGGCGCAGAAGGTTGCCGCGGCGGATTTCAAGACGCGGCATCACGGCGCGGATACGCCGGTGATCGGCGTCATTCCCGGCAAGATCATCACGGCGCATCTGCGCAAGGCCGTGCCCACGACGGGCATCGATCTCGCTCAGGACATCATCAAGCTTGCGGTGATCGAGCGGCACGGCAGAAACGGCAATATCGCGGTGGCGGGCGTGCAGGGCTTCGGCCTGAAGCGTGGCGCGATTGCCTCCTCCGTCGGGCATGACAGCCACAACATCACCGTGGTGGGCGCGGATGATGCTGACATGGCGCTGGCTGCCAACCGGTTGGGCGAATTGCAAGGCGGCTTCGTGGTGACAGCGGGTGGCGAGGTGCTTGCTGAACTGGCACTGCCGGTGGCGGGCCTGATGAGCCTGCTCGATTTCGAGGGCGTGCGCGGCAAGCTGATCCCGCTCAGGGCTGCCGCAAAATCCCTTGGCTGCACGCTGGCCGAGCCGTTCCTGCAGGTCGCGTTCCTGCCGCTGCCGGTGATCCCCCACCTGAAGATCACGGACAAGGGGCTGGTGGATGTCGATCAGTTCAGGTTGATCGGCTGATGCAGAAATCCACCACGTCGACCATGGCCGCCTTCAGGGGCGTGTCGGGGAAGATGCCGAGCGCATCCTTCGCCATCGCACCGTAGTGGCGGGCGCGCTCGACCGTATCATCCAGTGAGCGGTGCTTGCGGTGCAGGCCGATGGCCTTGTCGAGCGCGGCATCATCATTGACGCCATCCTCGAGCGCGGCCTTCCAGAAGGCGCGTTCCGTGGCATCGCCCCGGCGATAGGCGAGAACCACCGGCAGCGTGATCTTGCCCTCGCGGAAATCGTCGCCGACATTCTTGCCGAGCTTGGCTGCGGTGCCGCCATAGTCGAGCACATCATCCATGAGCTGGAAGGCGACGCCAAGGTTGGTGCCATAGCTGCGGCAGGCCGTGATGGCTTCCTTGCCTTCGCCGGCCACCAGCGGGCCGACCTCGCAGGCCGCCGCAAAGAGTGCCGCCGTCTTGGCCCGGACGACCGCGAGGTACTCGTCCTCGGATGTCGAAAGGTTCTTGGCCGCCGCCAGTTGCATCACCTCGCCCTCGGCGATGACCGCCGCAGCCGTGGACAGCACATCAAGGCAGGGCAGGGAACCCACTTCCACCATCATCTTGAAGGCCTGGCCTAGCAGGAAATCGCCGACGAGCACGCTGGCCTCGTTGCCCCACACCGTGCGGGCCGCAGGCTTGCCGCGGCGCATATCGCTGTCATCGACGACATCGTCGTGCAGCAGCGTGGCGGTGTGCATGAACTCCACCGATGCCGCGAGCTTCAGGTGACCCTCGCCCTCGTAGCCGCAGAGCTTCGCGGCGGCGAGCGTGAGCATGGGGCGCAAGCGCTTTCCACCGGATGAAATCAGGTGGTTGGCCACCTCCGGGATCATGGTGACATCGGACCCGGTCCGCGCCAGGATCGTGGCGTTGACCCGTTCCATGTCGGATTTGGTGAGATGAACGAGTGCGTCGACGCCCGTGGCGGATGCCTTGTCCTCAAACGCAATGACAACGCCCAAAGCTGCCTCGTTCTTGTTGGTTCTTGGTTGTTCGGTCTTGCCTGAAAATCAGGCACAATCCACTGTCGCACCCGCGCATGTCAGGTGCAACGTGCCCTGTTGCCGCAACATGATCGGCGTGGCAAGCCAACATCTTGATGGCAAGCCAAGAGATTGTGTTGAGGGGATGCCGTGTCCGCTTCGTTTTCCACCGATGCCTGTTCGGATGACGCCTACCTGGATGGCCGCCTGCTGCTGCGCCAACCTCGGACAGGTCACCGCATCGGGACGGATGCGCTGCTTCTGGCGGCGGCAACCTCGGCTTCGGGCAGGGTCTGCGATCTGGGCAGTGGCGTGGGCGCCGTCGGTCTGGCGCTGGCTTTGCGGGGGGCGTCAGAAACGGTGCTGGTCGAGCGCGATCCTGTCTTTGCGGCCTGCGCCCGCCACAATCTGGAGCGGAGCGGTCTTGCCGACTGTGTCACCCCGGTGGAAGCGGATATCTTCAAACGCCAATCCTTCCTGCGCCAACCTGCCCTCGCGGATCAATCCTTCGACGCCGTAGCCACCAACCCGCCCTATGATCAGGTGTTGCGGGGGCGGCCTTCGCCCTCAATCCTGAAACATGCGGCGCATGCCATGCAGGGAGGCGATCTGGCGGATTGGCTGAAGGTTGCGCTGCGCCTGCTGCGCGATGGCGGTGTGCTCACGCTCATCCACCGGGCGGATCGGCTCGCCGATGTTCTGGCCGCACTGCCCAAGCGTGCCGGTGCCGTCACGATCCTGCCGGTGCAGCCGCAGGCGGAGTTGCCAGCGTCGCGCATCCTGGTGTCGGCCATCGCGGGTTCGAAAGCGCCGCTGACGCTCCTGCCGCCGCTGGTATTGCATGGCCGGGACGGTGGTTTCACGGCAGAGGCCGAGGCTCTCCACAAAGGCCGGGCCACATTGTCGATGCGGCCCGGCCCGGTTGTTCAGTTCATATGAGCGATCAATAGCGGCAGACGCGCCGCGCCCGACGCCACTGATAGCCATAGGGAGTCATGACCCAGCGGCCAGGACGCCAGAAACAGGCAGGGCCGTAGTAATGGGCAGGGCGCGCATAATAGGGGCGGTAGCCGTAGGCCCGGTCGGGACGATACGCCCGGTAAGGCCGGTAGAACCGCGCCGGCCGATAATGGCCACGCCGAAAGCCCCGCCCGCCGCCGCGCCAGCGCACCTCTTCGGTCACGGCTGGAACGGTTCCGCGGATGACCGCTCCGGAGCCTGCAAAGGACGCGGCGGCCTGCGCCTGGGGCAAGGGTGCCATGGCGATCACCAATGCGGCCAGTGCGGCGTAGATCACGCTGAAAGCCCGAGTCATTTCAATGCCCTCCCTGAGAGACTGCCGGGCAACTGGCTCGTTGCCATCGACCCCGTATCGTCAAAGTGGACGCCCTCGATTTACCGGAGCACAACTGTTGAATTAAGATTTCGTCATGTTGCCCGGAGTGGGCATCGCCTCCAGGTTTCTGGCCTGTTCGCGCAGCACGAATTTCTGGATCTTGCCGGTCGAGGTCTTGGGCAGTTCCGCAAAGACGACCGTGCGGGGCAATTTGTAGGTCGCCAGATGCGTCCGGCAGAAGGCGATGATTTCGGCCTCGGTTGCGTGCCGGCCCGGCTTCAGTTCGACGAAGGCGCAGGGGTGCTCGCCCCATTTCGCGTCGGGCCGGGCCACGACAGCGACCATCGCCACGGCGGGATGCTTGAACAGCACATCCTCCACCTCGATCGACGAAATGTTCTCGCCTCCCGAGATGATGATGTCCTTCGAGCGATCCTTGATCTGGATGTAGCCATCGGGATGCATGACGCCGAGATCGCCCGAATGGAACCAGCCTCCGGCGAAGGCCTCGTCCGTTGCCGTCTGGTTCTTGAGATAGCCCTTCATGCCGATATTGCCCCGGAACATCACCTCGCCCAGGGTTTCACCATCGGCAGGAACGGGGATCATGGTCACGGGGTCCATGACCGCGAGGTCTTCCTCGCCCGGGTACGGAACACCCTGGCGTGCTTTCAGCCGGGCTTGCTCGCTCAGGGGAAGAGCATCCCATTCCCGTTTCCAGGTGTTGACGACGGCGGGGCCATAAACCTCGGTCAGGCCATAGACATGCGTGACGTCAAAACCAGCCTCCTTCATCCCGGCCAGCACCGCCTCCGGCGGGGGTGCGGCGGCGGTGATGAAGCTGACGCAGCCCGGCAAGGGCCTGATCTCGTCCGGCTTTGCTGCCAGAAGGGCGCTCATCACGATGGGAGCGCCGCACAGATGCGTCACGCCATGGTCGGCAATGGCATCGAACATCGCCTTGGCGCGGACCCAGCGCAGGCAGACATGGGTGCCGCCGACCGCCGACAGCGTCCACGGGAAGCACCAGCCGTTGCAGTGGAACATCGGCAGCGTCCACAGATAGACCGGGTGTGGCTGGATTGCGGCGGCGAGCGTGTTGGCGAAGCACATGAGATAGGCCCCGCGATGCGAATAGACCACGCCCTTGGGGTTTCCTGTCGTGCCGGACGTGTAGTTGAGCGAGATCGCCTCCCATTCGTCGGCCGGCCATAGCCAGTCGAAACCGGCGTCGCCACTTGCCAGGAACTGCTCGTAGTCGAT
>JANNFV010000071.1:0-3439 GCA_031380285.1 Hyphomicrobiales bacterium
AACAGGTCCGCTGCTGTTAAGCGGCCGGCAAACTGGTGCAATGAGCTTGAGAAGTCAATTGAACGCGACGCGACAATATGGTTGCCCGCCTTAGTTGGCCCACATCTTGAATATTAGGTTGGTGGCGATACGTTATCAAAACAGCATCTGGAGGTAAGCGACTTGCCACGTGATCCATTGCACCGTCTTCTTGTCGTCAACCTCATCAGCGGAGCGAGCATTGGCGTCATCTTCGTCAGCGGTCTGCTTTGGGTCGATGCCTTTGGCTTGCGAGCGATGCTGACGCACGATGTCGAAGGGCTCGTCGCTCTCGCCATTCTTTGTGGTGGCTTCGTGCTCTTGATCGCCAGCGTGGTTGCAGGCACGGCTGTCATGATGGACCACAATCCGGGCGACGACGATGATGATCGCGGCGGGCCTGGGATCCGCGAGTTGATCCCGATCCGCGTAAAGGCACGCCGCTGATGTCGTGACAAAGCGGATGGCAAGCGCGCGGCATCGCGCGGTACGTCTGGCGATAGATTCAACTCGTGGCCTGGTGCTGCTTATTGCTGTTTGCACGGCTCGGGCCTGGCCGTAATCCTCAGCATGGACACCTCGCGCAGCGGACCCGACAGGCCGCCGTGCATGGGGTGTGTCTGATAGTCCCGCCTTGCGACTCTTCGTCAACAGGCGTATCCAGCCAACTTCGATGACATACCCCGGCCACCCACCCGTGACGTTCACGAAGAAGCACCTGCTTGGCATCCAGGGGCTCAACCGCCTCGAAATCACCAGCCTGCTTGATCTGGCCGATTCTTATGTGGAGCTCTCGCGGCAGGTCGAGAAAAAGACGACAAGCTTGCGCGGCCGCACGCAGATCAACCTGTTCTTCGAGCCATCGACACGCACGCAGGCCTCGTTCGAACTGGCTGGCAAGCGCCTGGGTGCGGATGTGATGAACATGTCGGTCGCCAATTCCTCCGCCAAGAAGGGCGAGACGCTGATCGACACGGCCATGACACTGAACGCGATGCGCCCTGATCTGATCATCGTGCGCCATCACGCGGCGGGTGCGGTGCAACTGCTGTCGCGCAAGGTGGATTGCTCCGTGGTGAACGCAGGCGACGGCGCGCATGAGCACCCGACGCAGGCGCTGCTCGATGCCCTCACCATCAAGCGGGCCAAGGGCAGGGTGGAGGGGCTTGTGGTGGCGATCTGCGGCGATATCCTGCATTCCCGCGTTGCCCGCTCCAACATGATCTGCCTGGCAGCGCTAGGCGCCCGTGTGCGCCTGATCGGTCCTGCCACGCTGCTGCCAGCCGGCATCGAGCGCTTCGGCTTCGAAATATTCCACGACATGCGTCAGGGCCTGCGGGACGCCGATATCGTCATGATGCTGCGCCTGCAACGCGAGAGGATGCACGGCTCGTTCATTCCCTCGACCAAGGAATATTTTCGCTATTTCGGCCTCGATGAGGAAAAGCTGGCCTTGGCAAAGCCCGACGCGCTGGTGATGCATCCCGGTCCGATGAATCGCGGCGTCGAGATTTCCACTGATGTTGCCGATGGCGCGCAGTCGCTGATCCGCGAGCAGGTGGAAATGGGTGTTGCGGTCCGCATGGCGGTGCTGGAAGCGCTGGCCCGGCGGTTGCCGAACGCCTGATGCGGTATCGCATCGAAGGGCACGCCATCGTCAGCGCCAACGATTGCATCGCTGACGCCAAGGGGCAGATGCCGCAAAGCCTGCGCAATGAGGCGGATTGGCAGTATTTCCAGCGCCATCTCGACGCTGCCGCCGTTGTGATCACAGGCCGCCGCGGCCACGAGGCGCATCCCAACAAGCCGGGTCGCTGCCGCCTTGTGTTCACGACAACGGCAGGAGCCGTGGGTTTTCGGCGCGACGGCGATGTCAGCTTTCTCGATCCTGTAAGATTCGACTTTCATGAGGCGATACAGATGCTTGCGCCAAAAGGCGGAATTATCGCTGTGACGGGCGGAACAGCGGTCTTCGACTGGTTCGCTGACCAAGGCTTGTTCACGGCCTTTCATTTGGACGGGTGGCAGGCATCATCATTCCCGAGGGGCGTCCGCTGTTTTCGGGTGCTATGCCAGCTCGGCAACGCCTGCTCAATCTTGGCCTGACGGCGGAACCGCCTGTGCTGCTGGATGAGGCCAACGGCGTTGCGATGGAAGTCTTCCTGAGCCTTGCCCCATTGCAAGGGAAGCTTAACCCCGGTGGCCTATCGTAGCGTCAGGTCCAGTGTGGGGTGCGTATCCGTGCAGAATCCTTCGTTTGTGCAGGAATGGAACCAGCGGGCGGGCTTTGTCGCTGCGATTGCCGTCATCAACCCCATGATTCTCACAGCCTATGTGCTGTTCTGGCATGCGCGGGGCGGAGGGTTCGAATTCTGGCTCATCGGCATGGGCCTCACCTTCATCGTCTGCCTGATTTCCGGCTCGTTCATGCTGCTGGTCATCATTGCGGATCGCCGCAAGCGCGCCAGCGAACTGCGCAAGAAGGTGATGTGGGAGGGCGTGCTCCCCTATGACGCCCGTCGTGCCAAGGCCGAAAAGGCTGCCGAAGCCGGTTGATAATTCGGCGAAAGCGGATCGTCTCGTCACAAACACGGTTGTTCTCGCGCAAGCCCGGGCCTAAACCCGGGCTTTGACATGTCAGATCAAATCTCCCCCGCGCTTCTGTTCACCCATGGCCGCATCATCGATCCCGCGACGGGACGGGATGAGCCGGGCGGAGTGCTGATCGAGAACGGGGTCATCCGCGATGTCGGTCCCCATCTCGACAAGTTGAAGCCCATGAATGGCGTGACCGTGCATGATTGCGGTGGTGACGTCATCGCACCCGGCCTGGTTGATATGCGCGTCTTCGTCGGCGAGCCGGGAGAAGAGCACCGCGAGACCTTCCGCACGGCGGGTCTGGCAGCGGCGGCGGGCGGCATCACCACCATGATCTGCCAGCCTTGCACCAAACCGCCGCTGGATGACGCGCCCTCGATCGATTTCGTCAAGCGCCGCGCCAAGGACCGCTGCATCGTGCGCGTCCATCCCATGGCCGCCCTCAGCAAAGGCCTGAAGGGTGAGGAAATGACCGAGTTCGGCCTGCTCAAGGAAGTGGGTGCGGTCGCCTACACCGATGGCAACCACGCCGTGACGAATGCCCAGGTCATCCGCCGTGCCCTCACCTATGGGCAGATGTTCGATGCGCTGATCGTGCAATTCTGCGAAGACCCTGACCTGGTGGGCGAAGGCGTCATGAACGATGGCGAGTTCGCCGCTCGCCTCGGGCTTCCCGGCGTGCCCCACATGGCGGAAACCGTGGTGCTGGAGCGCGACATGCGCCTGCTCGCGGCCTGCGGTGGGCGGTATCACGCCGCGCTCGTGTCGTGCACGGATTCGCTCGATGTGCTGCGTCGCGCCAAGGCCAGCGGGCTCAAGGTGA
>JANNFV010000082.1:0-1816 GCA_031380285.1 Hyphomicrobiales bacterium
GAACTCACCGTCGCCGCCGACAACCCCGTGACCATCGACGGGCTGGACCGCGCCGGGCAAATGGCGGGACGGCCCGTCGGCGTGGTGATCGAGTGCGACACGGGCCGCCAGCGGGCGGGCGTGGAAACACCGGCGGAAGCCGTGCAACTCGCCATCGAGGCAGCCCATCGGCCCGGCCTGCAATTCAAGGGCCTGATGCTCTATCCGCCCGAGGATGGCTGGGAGCGCAGCCAGATTTTCCTCGACGAAACGCTGAAGGGCCTGCATGCGGCAGGCCTGCCCATCGAGATCATCTCCACCGGCGGATCGCCCAACCTGCCCCATGTCGGCAAGCTGAAGGGTGCCACCGAGCACCGCGCAGGCACCTATATCTTCAACGACCGCATGCAGGTGAAGGCGGGCGTGGCGACCCTCGAAGACTGCGCCCTCAAGGTCTATGCGACCGTCGTCAGCCGGGGCGGAGCCGAGCGCGGCATCATCGATGCGGGCTCCAAGACGCTCACCACCGACAGCGGCGGGCTGGAAGGCCACGGCTATATTCTCGAGCACCCCGAGGCAAAGATCGCCCGCTTCGCCGAGGAGCATGGCTTCCTCGATCTCTCGGCCTGCAATGATCGCCCTGCCGTGGGCGATATCGTGCGCGTCATCCCCAACCATGTCTGCGTCGTCGTCAACATGGTGGACCGCATGATCGCGGTGCGGGGCGACACCATCGTCGGCGAGATCGCGGTGGCGGCACGGGGGCGGCTGACGTGAGAGTCGCTGTCATTGGGCTCGGACACATGGGCCTTGGCATGGCGACCACGCTGGCGGGCAAGGGCTTTGCGGTCCGCGGCTACGATGTGGCCGAGGCTTCGCGCCAGAAGGCAACTGCGGCAGGCGTTACAATCAGGCAATCGCTCGCGGAAGCTTTGATCGGCGCACAAGTCATCATCCTTTCCCTGCCCCTCGCCGCCCATGTCGCGGAGGTTGTGGAAGGACCAGGCGGCATTCTCGCAACTGCTGCGAAGGGCACCATCGTCATCGACACCTCGACTTCGGAAGCAGCAGTCTCCCGCAGGCTGTCAGTAGCGTGCGCCAGCCACGACATCGGCTTCCTCGATGCCCCCGTATCGGGCGGCCCGGCAGGCGCGAAGGCGGGCACGCTTACCATGATGATCGGCGGTGACGCGGCCCATGTCGCGAAAGCCCAACCCGTCCTTGATGCGATGGCTGGAAAAGTCATCCATGTCGGTCCGTCCGGCGCGGGCAATGTGGCGAAGCTCGTCAACAACCTGCTCGTCGCGGTGAATTTGCTGACCGTCTCGGAAGCGATGCGCCTGTCCGAGGCCGCAGGCGTGCCGACGGAAGACGTGCTGCAGGTCGTCAACGCTGCGTCGGGCCGCAGCGCCGTGTCCGAGGTGAACTATCCCAGGTGGATCCAGTCTGGCGCGTTCGATTCGGGCTTCACCATGGGCTTGATGCGCAAGGATGTGCGGCTGGCGCAGGCGCTGATTGCGGAGACGGGACTGGATCTGCCGCTGGCGGAGGTGGCGGCGCGGGTTTGGAAAGAGAGTGCGGAGCGGTTGGTGGATGGCGAGGATTTCAACCGGGTGACGGGGTGAAGCAGGTTTTTCCCCTCTCCCGCTTGCGGGAGAGGGTGGCGAGGCGAATCCGAGACGGGTGAGGGAAGGGAAAAGTGCCCTCATCCGCCCCCCAAGCGCGGGGCACATTCTCCCGCAAGGGGAGAAGGAATAACTAAATCACCGCCCCAGCGCCGCCTTCACTAACCTCACAGCAACCTCGCTCGCCCATTCCGCCGGTCCCGCCAGATACC
>JANNFV010000087.1:0-2822 GCA_031380285.1 Hyphomicrobiales bacterium
CCTCATCGCGAGGCGCAGGACCTGTTTATCCGCGAGCGAATGTGCTTCAGAGCTCCTTTCGAGGCGGCTCTGATGAGTGGTCTTTTCTGCTGAGCGAGACCCAATTAGCTCGGATGGCTCCGCATTTTCCACTGGCACATAGGATACCGCGTGTCGATGGCTGTGAATCGGCACGCCAGCTGACCCACGGTAGCCTCCGAAAGCTGATCCCGCCCGGACGCCGGTAAAACACTGATACTATGCAATACATTTCGGAAGCACTGGCGTCAGTGTTGGATGTCTAAAGCGGTGAAACTCCGAAGCCGACTCACAGACGACAATAGGTCCCGTAACCGGGGCCGTGGTGAATGCGCAGCGCACTGACGCCTTCGCCAACTGGCACCACAGAACCCGGCCGTCCGTTTGTCAGCCGTCGAATACGGTCTGCGATCAGGGCCCTGAGCGCGCCCACATCGGTTGTGGTCGTCCAGTGCCCATTCGGAATGTTGACCCAGAGCCTCTGGCCGCGCAGGCAGCGCCCGTAGCGGCGGGTCCTGCCCAACAAAGCCCATGTCTCGTCGATGAAGACCAGGCGCCCGGGATAAAGCCCGGGCTTATCCTCAAACCAATCTTCACGCCGCTTCAGGATGTTCAGGGCGATCCTGTTCGAAAGCGTGTGCCGATCTGTTTGAGCGTGATGCTATGGCGGTTGAAACCGTCGAGCAGCCGCCGATGTTGGCGCGGATGTTCGGTTGGCATGTATCGACCGACAAGGTTATCAGTAAGGATCCTCCACAAGGCCGGGTGATCTGACCGGCGATCAAAAGCAAAATGTGACAAGATATGGCGGCTAGATTCGGAACCAGCGGGCTGCGCGGGCTCGTCGAGGAGCTCGTTGACGGGACAGCCGCGCGCCATGTCGGTGCTTTCACGGCTTACCTGATCGCGTCAGGACGATGCGCAGCGGGTGGGGCCCTCCATGTTGGGCACGATCTGCGCTGTTCAAGCCCGCTTCTCGCCCGTCAGTGCATGGCGGCCATTGAAGCAAACGGCCTGAGCCCGATTGATTGCGGCCCCGTGCCGACCCCGGCCCTCGCCCTGCATGCCATGCAGAACGGGGCTGGTTCGGTGATGATCACAGGCTCCCATATTCCGGATGATCGCAATGGCGTGAAATTCTACCGGCCAGACGGCGAGATCGACAAGAGGGACGAGATCGAGATTTCTGGCCGCGCCTTAAGCCAGGGTGACCCCGCCTTGGTTCTGCATGACGAGACGGCCGTGAGCCTGCGACAGGAGGTTCTCGCTGGCTATGTCAGTCGATATGCAGGAATGCTGGGCACTGGAGGGCTGAGAGGCTTGCGGATTGGCGTCTATGAGCACAGCACCGTTGCTCGGGATGTTCTCTGTGAGGTGTTGTCGGCCGCCGGCGCAGACATTGTGCGCCTCGGTCGTTCGAACCGGTTCATCCCTGTTGATACCGAAGCGGTGAGCGAAGACGTCCAGGCTCGCATCCGGGAATGGACCCTCACGCATCGCCTCGATGCCCTGGCTTCCGCAGATGGTGATGGTGACAGGCCGCTGCTGGCCGACGAGAAGGGAGATTGCCTGCGTGGCGATCTGCTGGGCCTGCTGACCGCCCGGTGGCTCGACGCTGACGCCGTTGCGACGCCAATCACCAGCAATTCAGGGATCGAGGCCCATGTCGGTGCACGTGTCTGGCGCACACGTGTGGGTTCTCCTTATGTAATCGAGGCCATCGCAGAAGCCGAGGCGACAGGATCGCGCCGGATCATCGGCTTTGAAGCGAACGGAGGGGTTTTGACCGGCTCTGGTTTCAACATAGGCGCAGCGCGGCTTGCCGCGTTGCCGACCCGTGACAGCCTGCTGCCAATCCTGGGCACGCTCGCTGCCGCGCAGTCGGCCGGGCTGACTTTATCTGGGCTTGCGGCATCACTGGCCTTGCCAAAGGCTGCCAGCGGCCTGATCCGCGCGTTGCCGACACAGACGAGCCTGGCGCTCATCGCGGGTCTCATGAAGGACAGCGAGCGGTGCGCGGCATTCTGCCAACCGTTTGGTGCTCTCGCGCAGATCGATGTGACAGACGGTTTGCGAATGCAGCTTGCCGATGGCGCACTGATCCACTTGCGACCATCGGGAAATGCACCTGAAATGCGGGTCTATGTCGAAGCTCATGACGCTGTCAGAACCGCACAGCTCATGCAGGGCGCAATTGATCGCGTCGGCGTATGGATCGCCCGGCTCTGACGCCCGAAAGCCGGAGAGCTCTTCATCAGCATCAAGCCCTGAAGACAAGGCTTGAGTTGATGACGCCTGCGATCACACCGGTCATCATAGGCGTCAAAGCCGGTTGGCGCCGCTGGCCTGCATCGCGCAAGATTGTCCTCACCAGCTTTTCGGCTTTGGCCAGGGGCGGCCCGCTCCCGCATGACACGCTGTGCCACGTTCGCGCATGCCCCGATCCGCATTGCGCCGCAGCGCATTTACCAGGTTCATGACAAGCACAAGATCCTCTGGCTTGCTGCTCGCTTTTAGCGCGTCGCTGGCCGCGTGAGAGGCCAAGAACACCGGCTGCGCGTAAGCTGCGGCATTGATGTCCAGTATCGGCAGCCAGTGGCCGAACTCGACGAGGCAAGCGAGGCGCTTGCTGCCATCTTTCACCGTATCGCGGATGTCCACCGCATTCTGGGTCGACCGCTTGCGCCTCTCAACCATGATCGCGGTCCAGCGCTCCTGAAGAGAGACAACTGCGTTGACCAGTGTCTGGACGGCGTCGGTCCGGATCAGCTCTGTGGGCGGCCAGATCTCGTGTTCATGCTGTC
>JANNFV010000012.1:0-2617 GCA_031380285.1 Hyphomicrobiales bacterium
CTTTTTTCGCGATCATGCTGTTTTATGCTCTCGCCGGGATCAGGATGGCTTGCTGTCGAAAGGAGAGATATCACCTTCGACGAGTTCGAGCAGCAACCCATTGGGGTGCAGAAAAAACTGAATGGGGCGATTGCCAAACGCTATGCCAGGCTTTGGCTCGGTCACCGGGTAAAGGCCCTGTGCCCTCAGCTCCAGCGCCTTCAACGACAGATCATCGCAGCTGTAGCACATGTGATTGAGGATATTTTTGCGCGACTTGAGCGCCTGTGCAATCGGAGATTTCTCCGAATTGGCCTCGATCAGCTCATAGACGAGGCCTTGAGGAGTCTTGCCGAACCGTGCGGTGACATCCTGGACGGGATCGACGATGCGGCTGCTCCAGACCGTGCCAGGAAACATCAGGTCGAAATTGGCCATCTCCTGTTCGACATCGCTGGTCAGGAATCCCACGTGATTGAGCCGCATGCCGTGTCTCTCCAGTCAGGCCGGCGTCGCGATGATCACAGTGGTAATCGTCGACTGGGTGCGACGCGCCTTCTCCAGCGTCATGTTGGTCTGCGGCGCAAAGAGGGTCTGCTCGATCCTGAAGCCACAGCTCTCGACGAAGGCCACCACGGCCTCGGGGCTTTCCAGCAGGAACAGGTGATCCGGAGCAGGGCTGTTGATCGGCATGTTGATGAAGAGCCGCCCCTGGGGAGCCAGAATGGCCCGGATCTGGGTCAAGGCCTGGCGCGGATGCTCCAGATGCTCCAGAACCTCGGCCAGAACGATGCTGTCATAGACCGCGTTCTTTGGAGGATCCAGAAAGATGTCCTGCACCGCAAGTTTGACCGAATCACGCCCGCCCAGCTTTTTCATGGCGCTGCGGGTCTGCACGATGCTCTCGGATGAGACATCCCAGGCTTCGAGTGTCTGGCAGAGCGGCTCTGCACCGGCAAGATAGAGCAGCAGGCCATGGCCTGGCCCGATCTCGAGGTGGCGAAACGGTTTGTCGAACCTCTTGAGGAAGGCGTTGATGTAGAAGCGGCTGGCCTCCGTATGATTGGACCACCAGACTTGCGTCATCATCAGGCCGTTCATGTAATGGCCCATCAACGCATCATTGGAATAGACCTCCGCCACCGCTTCGGCGAAGGTCTTGAGCCGATAGGATCCGGTCCGGCGGAAATTCAGCTCCTCCTTCAGGACCAGATTGCAGATCCAGTCATAGTCCAGGAGACATTGATCGAGCCGCTCGCCCGCCAGGATCGTGATCCAGCGTGCCATGTCGTTGGCCACCGCCAAATGCGGCGCATCTGCGGTTGCGAGGCGCTTGTTGAGCGCATCCTGATGGCGTGGCGTTGCCGCGATCTGGAGTGACAGCAATTCGGCCAGATCGGGGTAGGCGTGAAGGTCTGGTCCGGTCACTGCAGCGATCTCTTCAGCATGGAACTGGCCTGTCCTTAGGGCGCGGGCCGGTCCCGCGCAAGACAGCGCGTGATTTTCAAGAGTTGCACACGCCGACTGTGGGCCACAGTCCACGGCTACCCCCTCAGATGAAGCTGAAATCCGCCGCCGTGAAGGCACCCGCGAGATTGCCGAGGAACCAGATGTCGGCCTGGTTGGCAGCTCCGTAGTTGAGCGTCAGGACAACGCCGATGCCCGTGTTCTGCATCAGGTTGCCGTTGATCACCACGCCGAGATTGTTCGCGAGGTTGGCGAGATCGGCATAGTTTGTCAGGCTGCTGTTGGCGATCTGCACGCTGTCGTCGCTGCCGACCGTATCGAAATCGGTGATGATCTGGATCTGCGTCTGGGTGAGGCTGGCTGTGGCATTGATGCGGATGAGGTCGTTGCCGATGCCGTCCGCATGGAGATAGTTGATCCCCAAGCCGCCATCCAGCGTGTCGTTGCCTGCGCCGCCGAAAATGATATCGTTGTCCGCACCGCCCGACAGGTTGTCAGCACCGTTGCCGCCCGAGACGTAATCATTGCCCGCACCGCCCACGAAGACATCGTTGGAGAGCGTGGCGAAGTCATAGAACTCATCGATCCCCGCGCCGCCTGTGACGGAGGAGGAACCGTCCACGGTGCGATAGAACCAGTTGTGATCCGCCCCACCGTCCAGAGTATCGTTCGCGCCTTCGGAGATGAGAATGTCATCGCCTGCGCCACCATTCATGCGGTTGTTGCCGGTGCCGCCGTAGAGATAATCGAAGCCGTTGCCGCCGTCCAGCGTGTCGTTGCCGTTCTCGCCTTGAAGCACGTCGTCGCCGGCATTGCCAATCAGGCTGTCATTATCCGCACCGCCATAGAAGGTGTCATTGCCGTTGGAGCCGGTCATTGTGTCGTTGCCCGCATCACCTGCCAGCAGGTCGCCTGCTGTGCTTCCGGTGGTATCGGCCTGGGTGTTGGCAAAGAGCTGGTCGTCGCCGTTGCCGCCATAGAGCGAGTCGCTGTCCGCGCCGCCTTCCAGCGTGTCGAGACCATCATCGCCGATCAGCACATCGCCGCCGATGTCACCGGACAGGCGGTCATTGCCGCCAAGACCATTGAGCACGTCGCGGCCATTGCCACCATCGAGACGGTTCACGCCTGCGTCGCCGACGAGCGTGTCGTTGTTGGCAGAGCCGATCAG
>JANNFV010000095.1:0-2027 GCA_031380285.1 Hyphomicrobiales bacterium
TAACGTTCGGGATCGTCTGCCCAGTTCTCGCGCACCTTTACGAAGAGGAAGAGATGCACCTTGGTATCAGCGGCCTCCGCGATGTCCTTGCGTGCGGCCGACCCGATGGACTTGATGGTGGAACCGCCCTCCCCCAGCACGATCTTGCGCTGCCCCTCGCGCTCCACGAAGATCGTCTGGTTGATCTTGACCGAACCATCCTTCTTCGTCTCCCAGGTTTCGGTCTCGACCGTGGAGCGATAGGGCAACTCGTCGTGAAGGCGCTCGAACAGCTTTTCCCGCGTGATTTCCGCCGCCAGAAAGCGCAGGGGAGCGTCGGATATCTGGTCCTCGGGATAGAGCCAGGGACCGGGCTGCATCTGGCCCGCCAGCCATTTCGCCATATCCTTGACGCCATAGCCGGTGAGCGCCGCCACCATGAACGTCGCCTCGAAGGGGCAAAGCGCGTTGAGTTTCGTGGCGATTTCCATCAGCTTCGGCTTGTCGATGGTGTCGACCTTGTTGAGGATCAGCGCCTTGCGTTGCCGCACGTTCTTGAGGCGATCGAGGATGGCGGTGGTTTCCGGGTCATCCGCCTTGCGCACATCCACCAGGAGGGCCACGAAATCGGCATCGCTGGCGCCGCCCCAGGCGCTGTCGACCATGGCGCGGTCGAGACGCCGTTTGGGTGCGAAAATGCCGGGCGTGTCGACGAACACGATCTGCGTCTGGTCGATCATGGCGATGCCGCGCACCTGGGCCCGTGTCGTCTGCACCTTGCGGCTGACAATCGACACCTTGGCCCCCACCAGCGCATTGAGAAGCGTTGATTTGCCTGCATTGGGTGCGCCGATGAGGGCAACGAAGCCCGCAGCGGTCGCGGGAGCAATTTCGGTCATATCATTGTCAGTCATGGCATTGTCAGTCATGGCACAGCCTCGGGTGGGGGCTGATGCGCCCGATCAAGCAGGAGTCGCGCGGCGATCTGTTCAGCCTCGCGTTTGGAATTTCCCGTGGCTTCGGCCAGGCCGACCTCCGGAACCTCGACGGAAATCGTGAACACCATCCGATGCGCCGGGCCGCTGCGGGACACCTCGCGATAGACTGGCATGCCCAGTTGTCGGCCTTGCGCCAGTTCCTGCAACTGTGTCTTGGCATCGCGCCGGTCGCCCGTCGGATTGGCCATCCGCTCATGCCAGACCGCCTCGATCACCGCCTTTGCCTCCGCATAGCCGCTGTCCAGGAAGACCGCACCGATCACCGCCTCGCAGACATCGGCCAGGATGGTCTGGCGCTTGCGGCCGCCCGTATGCGCCTCGCCCGCACCCAACCGGATGTTGGGACCGATATCCCAGACGATGGCGACCTCCGCGCACGTCTCCTTGCGCACCAGTTCGGCCATGCGCCGCGCCAGTTCGCCCTCGTCCGCCGAGGGAAAGGCCGCCGACAGCATTTCAGCGATGGCAAGGCCAAGGACACGGTCGCCCAGAAACTCCAGCCGCTGGTAGCTCTGCGCCCTGACGTCGGACCCGCGGATGCTGGAGACATGCGTCAGGGCCCGCTCCAGAAGCCCGAGATCGCGGAAGGAATGCCCCAGACGGACTTGCAACTCCGGGAGATCGCGGACAGCCTTCATTGATCAGCGGATGCGCGTGAACATGCGGTCAAACCGCAAGGCCCAGGGCCAATTCCAGATCTCCCAGGCCGAGGAACGGCCGTCGATCGAGAAGAAGATGATCTCCGCACGGCCCACGAAATTCACGAGCGGCACAAAGCCAACGGCATCGCGGCTGTCGAGGGAATCGTCGCGGTTGTCCCCCATCATGAAGAAATGGCCCTTGGGCACCTCGAACACATTGGTGTTGTTCATCAGGCCACGACCGTCATTCGACTTGTGGATCTTGTGGCGCGTGCCGTTGGGCAGCGTTTCCCAATAGGCGACGGCACGGCTGCGATAGCCTGCGCCGCGATCCAGGATCTCCTCGCCGATCACCTCTTCCTTCACCGCGCTGCCATTGATGTGCAGCACACCCTGAATCATCTGGATG
>JANNFV010000141.1:0-3182 GCA_031380285.1 Hyphomicrobiales bacterium
CATCCAGAAGGAGTTTGCGCCGACCGAGGACCGCTCGACGATCTTCATCCCCATCACCGCCCCCGAGGGATCGAGCCTCGCCTACACCCGCGACCGCGTGAAAGAGGTGGAGCGTGTGATCCAGAGCTATGTGGACCGTGGCATCGTCGCCTCCACGCTCGCCATCGTGGCACCCGGTTTCCAGCGGCCCGCCCCTGTGAATGCCGGTCTGCTGATCGTCCGCCTCAAGCCCTGGGACCAGCGCAATGTCGGCCAGGTCGCGGTGCAGCGCGAGTTGCTGGGCCGTCTGCAGGCCGTGACAGGCGCACGCGTCTTCGCGGTCAACCCGCCCTCGCTGGGCCAGCGTGGCGCCACCAACCAGCCCGTCCAGTTCGTGCTGGGCGGCCCCGACTACGAGACCATCAAGGGTTGGCGCAACGCGCTGATCGAGCGGGTGCAGCAATCGGGCAAGGTGCTGAACCTCGACAGTGACTACCGCGAGTCGCAACCCGACCTGCGCGTCCGCATCGACCGTTCACGTGCCGCTGACCTCGGCATCTCGGTCGAGAACATCGGCAAGACACTGGAGCTGATGTTCGGCGAACGCGAGGTCTCGCAATATGTTGATCGCGGCATCGAGTATTCCGTCATCGTCCAGGCCAGGCCCGAGGACCGCAACGGCCCGCAGGATCTGAAGAACGTCTTCGTGCGCACCAGCGCTGGTACCTTGGTCGGAGCCGCGACAGGCCCCGGCGACCTGGTGCCGATCTCCAACTTCGTCAATCTGGCCGATGTTGCAGGGCCGCAAGGGTTGAACCGGCTGGACCGGCTGCGCTCCATCACCATTCAGGGCACGCCCGCACCCGGCGTGTCGCTGGGTGAGGCGCTGGAAGCCATGGAGCAGGCGGCCAAGGAGGTTCTGCCGCTGGACGTGAAGATCGGCTACAATGGCCAATCAAAGGAATACAAGCAGACCTCGAGCTCGATCTACATCACCTTCGGCGTGGCGCTGCTGGTGGTGTTCCTGGTCCTGGCTGCCCAGTTCGAAAGCTGGGTTGCACCCATCACCATCATGCTGGCCGTGCCGCTGGCGCTGACCGGTGGTTTGGCGGGGTTGCTGTGGACAGGACAGACGCTGAATGTCTACAGCCAGATCGGCATGATCCTGCTGATCGGCATCATGACCAAGAACGGCATCCTCATCGTGGAGTTCACCAACCAGCTCCGCGAGGAAGGCAAGGACATGCACACCGCCGTGCTCGAGGCCTCGGTGACTCGCCTGCGTCCCATCCTGATGACATCCATCGCCACGGTCTTCGGAGCCGTCCCGCTCATGCTGTCAGGCGGCGCGGGCGCGGAATCCCGCCAGGCCATTGGCACGGTGATCGTGGGCGGCGTGTCGCTCTCCACGGTCTTCACGCTCTTCATCGTGCCCTCGCTCTACCTGCTGATCGGCGCCTATACCAAGCCGCGCAACTTCATCGCGGAAGAGCTGGAGAAGCAGGAGCGCGAGCACGCTGCGGGCGGTGGCAACTTGCATGGCGGGAAGATGCATCCGGCGGAGTGAAAATGACTGATCAATTTCCGACCGAATTTGGCCCAAAAGAGAATGAATTTTCGTTCTTAGAGCTATATAATTTTCTTCAAACGAAAAACCCAAATAATTCTCTTACTAGAAATATTAAGCGGTTTTTTGATCTAAATTTATCTATAACAGATGCAAAATTAAGTATAGATTTGCTAGATGAGGCAATTAAATTGCGTGAACATGAATCAATCGTTGGATATGATGCCTGTATAGACAAAGCAATTATATTTTTATCTAGGATTTTTCACACTAGAAATAAAGGTCGACTCCACCAAGGACTGCCATCGGAAATTCCTATTCACCTTACTGAAATTGCGAATTTTATAGCAATTGCACGTGATAATGCTTTGGCGCATCATGGTTTGGGGCAAACTGCCAACAACGTATTTAAAGACGACATATTTATGGATGAGAACTTGAGGTATCGTGCAGTTTTTAGACGAAAAGGTATTGCCGGTGATACAGAGATCATCGCCATGAAAGAATTAGCAAATTACATAATAAATATTATCAGTGAAAAAATGGACTTTATGGCTAAAAATGATCTATATAACGCCGTTGTCCAGAACCGGAATATTTTTGATGCCGCCTTGAAGGCAATAAAGGCGGATTAGACCTTTCGCGCATGCTCCATATAAAGCTCCCGTAGCCTTCTCGCCACCGGCCCCACCTGCCCGCCGCCAATCTTGCGACCATCGATCTCCGTCACCGGCATCACGAAACTCGTGGCCGAGGTGATGAAGGCCTCTTTCGCCGCGTAAGCCTCTTCCAACGTGAAGGGCCGTTCCTCGATCTCGATGCCGGTTTCCTGCGCCAGGTCCATCAGCGCCCGCCGCGTGCAGCCCGGCAGGATCTTGGTGGAGTTGCCGCGCGTCACGATGCGGGCGGAAGCGCCCTCGCCCTTCACGATGAAGGCCGTGGAGGAGCCGCCTTCGGTCACCACGCCATCCTCGTGCATCAGCGCTTCCTGGCAGCCTTCGGCAGCAGCCGCCTGCTTGGCCAGAACCTGCGCCAGCAGCGCCACGCTCTTGATGTCGCGCCGCACCCAGCGGATGTCTTCCACCGACTTCAGCTTGATGCCGGTCTTCGCCTGCGGGCTGTCGGCATAGGCCTTCGCCTCGCAGAACATCACGAGCGAAGGCTTGGCTTCTTTCGGGAAGGGAAAACTGCGGTTGGCCTCGGCCCCGCGCGTCACCTGCAGATAGACCAGCCCCTCCTTCAGGCCGTTCTTCTCCGCCAGTTCCTTCATCAGTGCGGCGATCTGCTGTGCGGGCAATGGCAGTGCCAGCCCGATCTCGCCGACGGAGCGCTCCAGACGCGCCATGTGCAGGGCGTTGTCCACCAGCTTGCCGTCCAGCACGGCAGACACCTCGTAGATGCCATCGGCAAAGAGAAAGCCACGATCCATGATGGAGATTTTGGCTTCGTCCTGCGGAACGAAGTCACCGTTGACATAGGCGATGGCTGACATGGGAGGGGTGTCCGTCTGTGTGTCATCCCCGGCCGGGGATGACAATCCGAATAAAATTCAAGCCTCGCCGACGGTCTCGAACATGATGGCATCGAAGGCTTCATCCGCCTTCTTGCCGGCCCAGACCACGAACTGGAAACCCTG
>JANNFV010000158.1:0-2330 GCA_031380285.1 Hyphomicrobiales bacterium
GCTGCGTTTTGGACGGAAAGAACGTGTATGACAAGGTGATGGTGTTGATGATGCGGCTGTCCGGGTTTTTCTCGATCAGAGGATCAATGAAGAACACCACGGCCTCCTCGCGGCTTTCGCCCGGCTTCAGCGTCTGATCCGTGAAGCAGAAGCACTGGATCTTGCTGAAATAACCACCCGCCTGGTCCGGCGCCACGCCGTAGCTGGCGATGCCGGTCGTCTCCCGGTCGGACGTGTTAGTCAGGCGATAGAACACCGTCTTCACTTCGCCGGGCACCAGCGAGATCGACGCCGTCTCCGAATCAAAACGCCAGGGCAGGCCATTCACATTGGCATCGAAGCGCACGGTGACGGGCTTGGTGCCCATGGTCGGCGGCGCTTCCTTGGCCACCATCGTGGTGCCGCCAAAGCCTGTCGTGCGGCAAAACCAGTCATAGAACGGTACGGCGGCGAAGGATGCGCCCAGCATGATAAGCGCGAACCCGCCGGACAGGCCCGCGACCTTGAGATCGGCACGCCGGTTGGACATCACAAGGCCCTCTTCAGGACGTTGCCACCCATCTTGAAGATGGTGATGAGATAGAACAAGGCGATCAGGATAACCAGGCCCCAGGCAATCGCCACATTGCGCGAGCGCAGGCGGCTCTTCGCGTCAGGCACCGACACGGCAGCCTCGGCCTTTGCCACGGGTGCGGGTTGCTCCGTGCTCACCACAGCCCCCCGATCCAACCCGCCCGCATCGCCAGCTTGTCCAGCAGGATGACCAGGAACAGACCAAACAGATAGAACATGGAATGACCGAACATGCGCCATCCCGCACGCACCGAAGGCCGCCCTTCGGTGTGGCGCAGGATATCCACCGAAAGCTTGATCAGCCACAAGCCGGCAACAGCCGCGACAACGAGATAGACCACGCTGTTATAGCCCAGCAGCGCAGGCGCACAGCCGGTCACAGCGGTTGCTATCGTGTAATACAGAATCTGGCGGCGCGTGGCGGCATCCCCCACCACGTTGGGCAGCATCGGCACGCCCGCGTTGCCGTAGTCGTCTTTCTTCATCAGGGCGAGCGCCCAGAAATGCGGCGGTGTCCAGATGAAGATGATGGCGAACATCACGAAACTCTCGAAGGAGAGCCCGCCCGTGACCGCCGCCCAGCCGATCATCGGCGGAAAGGCGCCAGCCGCACCACCAATCACGATGTTCTGCGGCGTGCGACGCTTCAGCCACATGGTGTAGATCACGACATAGAAGAAAATGGTAAAGGCGAGCAGCCCTGCCGCCACCCAGTTCGTCGCCATGCCAAGCGTGAAGACCGAAATGCCGGACAGGAAGATGCCGAAGCCCAGCGCCTCGCCCGGCAGCACCTTGCCCGACGGGATTGGCCGCTTCGACGTGCGGTGCATGATCGCGTCGATATCGGCGTCGTACCACATGTTCAGCGCGCCGGAGGCACCGCCACCAACGGCGATGCAGAGGATGGCGATGGTGGCCAGACCACCATGGAGATGACCGGGAGCCGCAACGAGCCCCACCAGCGCCGTGAACACCACGAGCGACATCACGCGCGGTTTTAGCAGCGCGATGAAATCACGGACGGAGGCGTTGGAAACGCTGTCGGTCGAGGTGGTCTGCGTGGCCGTGGTCATCTGGCTGATCGTTCTTGTTCCGGCGGCTTTTGTCGCCTTTTTACCTCAAGCCCCCACCCTGAACTTGTCGAAGGGGTGGGGGCGGTGTTTCCGAGTTGAACGCCAAACATCCTTCGACAGGCTCAGGATGAGGTTGCAATAGGGGGATGTCCCCCTCTTCAGTGGCTGCCGTCATCCGTGATGCGCGGCAGGGTCTCGAACTGGTGGAACGGAGGCGGCGATGGCAGCGTCCATTCCAATGTCGTCGCACCTTCACCCCACGGATTGTCGCCAGCAGGCACCTTGTCCAGGAACGCCTTGGTGACGCCGTAGAAAAACACGAGCAGGCCTGCGGCGAAGATATAGGAGCCGTAGGACGAAATCGCGTTCCAGCCCGCGTAGGCGTCGGGATAGTCCACATAGCGGCGTGGCATGCCGGCGAGCCCCAGGAAGTGCTGCGGGAAGAACAGGATATTGGCACCGATGAAGGAAATCCAGAAATGGATGCGACCGATGACATCGGGGATCACATAGCCCGTCATCTTGGGGAACCAGTAGTACCAGCCTGCGAAGATCGCAAAAACCGCACCCAGCGACAGCACGTAGTGGAAATGCGCCACGACGTAGTAGGTGTCGTGCAGCACCCGGTCCACACCCGCATTCGCGAGCACGACACCCGTGACGCCGCCCACCGTGAACAGGAAG
>JANNFV010000176.1:0-14771 GCA_031380285.1 Hyphomicrobiales bacterium
ATTTCGCGGATGACTTCCATGGCCTGGAGCGTCCCGACCAAGCCCGTGAGTGCCCCCAGCACGCCTGCTTCCGAACATGTCGGGATCATGCCGCCTGCCGGCTTCTGCGTGAACAGACAGCGATAGGTCGGGTTTCTAGTCCCATCCGCAGTGGTTTCATGGGCACGGATGGTGGTGATCGACCCGTCGAATTCATTGACACTGGCTGTCACCAGCGGTTTTTTCTGCCGGAAACAGGCGTCGGACACGGCATAGCGCGTGTCGAAATTGTCCGAACCGTCCGCCACGATGTCATAGCTGCCAATCAAGGCGTCGGCATTGTCCTCATCGACACGCATGGCATGGCTCTCGACCACGACATGCGGATTGAGCCGGGAGACCGCATCCTGTGCGCTCATGGTCTTCGGGCGACCGATATCGCCCGTTCCATGCAGCACCTGGCGTTGCAGGTTGGACAGCGACACTGTGTCATCATCTGCAATGCCGATGGTGCCGACACCCGCCGCCGCCAGATACTGGATCACCGGCGAGCCCAGACCACCCGCGCCGATCACCAGCACGCGGGCCCGGCGCAGCCTGGCCTGGCCGGGACCACCCACGCCGCGCAGCACGACATGGCGGGCGTAACGCTCCAGTTCGTCAGGTCCAAGCATGGTCTGGCAGTGCCACGGCGTTAACCAATCATCAAGGTTAAGATTTCGTTGCGCCGCTGGGCGTGCTTGGGATGGTGGACAGGGAGTTAACCCACCATGCCTTCCGCCGCCTGGACTGTCATTCAGATCGTCGTTGCGCTGCTTTGCGCTGCCTCGGCCTTTGGCGTCGTGCTGACCACGATGCTGGTGCGCGGAAAATTCGCCACCAGCCATTTCCCCATCAGCCATGCCCAGGCCGCAGCCTACGACATCGCCCATACCGACCGGACCTATCAGCTCGTCACCATCATCGCGAGCATCGGGGCCATCGCGGCCTTTCCCTTCAGTTGGGGCACCTTCGCGGGCTTCATTGCCGTTGCGGTATCCTTTCAGATCGCCGAGAGCTTCATGCTGCCCTCCATGCGCAAGGCTGCCGAGAGCGGCGAGCCAATGCCCTACAGGGGCACACGCTCACGCCTGGAACTGCTGCAGGCGGCGTTTCTGGCCGTGATCTTCTTCAAGACCAGCATGCCACCGCTCCTCACACTGGCGTCGATCTACGGCCTGTAAGGCAAGGGCTGACAACACCGGGGCTGGCGCATACCGCTGTTTCCTGCCATGTTTTCGCTCCAGGCAGCTTATGTGCTGTTGATCACCGGGAGTGAACCATGCTGAACCACCGTCTTCTTCTTGCCTCGACCGTGCTCACCGCAGCCATCGCCCTGGGCGGCGTGGCCATCGCCCAGCAACAGTTCTTCCGCATCGGCACGGGCGGCACGGCGGGCACCTATTATCCCGTAGGCGGCATGATCGCCAACGCGATCTCCACCGACAAGCTGGTCTCGACCGCCGTTGCCACCAACGGCTCCGTCGCCAACGTCAACGGCATCGTTGGCGGTTCGATGGAATCAGGCTTCAGCCAGGCTGACGTGGCGACCTGGGCCTATACCGGGACCGGCATCTGGGAAGGACGCGGCAAGGTGGATGAATTGCGCGCCATCGCCAATCTCTATCCTGAAAGCGTGCATCTCGTGGTCCGCAAGGGCCTTGGCGTGAAGTCGCCAGCAGATCTCAAGGGCAAGCGCGTGTCGCTGGACGAGCCAGGCTCGGGCACGCTGGTCAATGCCCGCGCCATTCTGGCGGCTTACGGTGTGCGCGAAGCCGACATCAAGCCGGAATTCGTGAAGCCGAACCAGGCGGCGGAAAAGCTGCGCGATGGCTCGGTCGATGCCTTCTTCTTCACCGGCGGCTACCCTGCGGGCGCGATCACGGAACTGGCCTCGGCGGGCGGCGGCATCGAGCTGGTGCCGATTGCCGGGCCGGAAGCGGCCAAGCTGCGCGAGTCGGCCAAGTTCTTCGCGGCGGATGAAATCCCGGCGGGCACCTACAAGGACATCGGCGCGGTGCCGACAGTTGCGGTGGGCGCCCAGTGGATCACCTCCTCCAAGGTCTCGGCGGATGTGGTCTATGAGGTGACCAAGGCCATGTGGAGCGCCAAGACACGCACGGCCCTCGATACCGGCCACGCCAAGGGCAAGGCGATCACGCCAGCCACGGCCCTGACCGGCCTGGGCATTCCCCTGCATCCCGGTGCGGAGCGCTTCTACAAGGAAGCAGGAATCCTGAAGTAAGCGGGCATTTCGTATTCGTTCGGTTGCACCAAAAGAAAGGCCGGCGCTCCAAACGGAGCACCGGCCATTTCCTTGTCCCCATCGCAGGCGCAGCAAAACGCCTGTCGATGTCCGTGGACATCCATGCACCCCTGTTTTCCCGTCAGCCACGCCTGGCGCAGCTTCTGGCAGAGGTATCTCGGTTCACCCCATGAACCTGCGATGCGGGTGGCATGCCCGCGGAGGCATAGGGGGGCGAACCGGATTCCGTCAGCTCGAACGCCTTCAGCTCGACTGGCCCCCGCCCAGCACGGTCACGCCGCGCCGGTTCTGGGACCAACAGCTGATGTTGTCACACACCGCCACCGGGCGCTCCTTGCCATAGGAGATCGTGCGGATCCGGGAGGAGGACACGCCCTTGGCGGACAGGTAGTTCTTGATCGACTCGGCACGGCGTGCGCCCAGGGCGAAATTGTATTCGCGGGTGCCCCGCTCGTCGGCGTGCCCCTCCACGGTGAAGGAATACTGGCCGTAGCGGGCGAGCCACTGCGCCTGCTTCTCCAGCGTGGCGGTGGCGGTGGAATTGAGCTCGGACGAATCCGACTCGAAGAACACGCGGTCACCCACGTTCACCACGAAGTCCTGCTGCGAACCGGGCGTGGCGGCACCGCCAGGACCGAAGCCTGTGCCTTGTGCACCAGTGCCGTCTTGGTTGTTGCGGGCGCAAGCGCCCAGAGCAAGAGCGACCGAAAGCGCCATGCCAAGCTTGAAACTGCGGCGTGTCATCTCACGCGAAACCATGGATATCTCCTGTCAGGTCAGTGTCAGCCGCCCTGCGTGTGTTGAGGGAAACCCTAAACTCCCGCAGGTTAATGAAATCCCCCGTCAACCTTTCCGGAACCCTGCCTTCATGCGCCAAAGGGGCTTAAATGCGGCGGATGGTTAACCTTTCGCTGCCGGAGAAGGTTAATGCGGGGTCAGCTATTCGGCGGCGATGCGCTGGATGCCGATCATGGATAGCCAGGCCCTCAGCGCCGCAGGCTTGAGCGGCTTGTTGAAGACCTGCGCATCGTTGGCTGCTGCCAGCTCCCTCAGCTCCGCCGTGCGGTCCGCCGTCAGCAGGATGGCTCTCACGGGCAGTTTCACGGATTTGCGGATGGCACGGATGGCGGAGAGGCCGTTGCCCCGGTCGAGGTGATAATCCGCGATGATGGCATCGGGAACGCCCTTGAGCCGCTTCAGCGCGGCGATGGCCGTCCGGTCATCTGCCGCAGTGATCACCTCGCAGCCCCAGCCTTCCAGCAGCAGCCGCATGCCTTCGAGAATGGTTGGCTCATTGTCGAGGCAGAGGATTCGCAATCCGCTGATCGTCGATGGCGCGGGCTGGACGATGTCTGGCGTCGCCACGACCGCGAGCGAAGCAGCCAGTGGCGCTTCCAGCGTGAAGATCGAACCCTTGCCCGGCAGGGAATAGAGCGCCACGGGGTGATCGAGCACCCGTCCGATGCGCTCCACGATGGAGAGCCCCAGGCCCAGGCCACGGGCGATCAAAGCACCCTGATCCAGCCGCTGGAATTCGCGGAACACCTGCTTCTGGCGGTTGCGGGGAATGCCGATGCCGGTATCGCACACCGCGATCCTCAGGGTACCGCGACGGCGGCGACAGCCGACCAGCACGCGGCCCTGCGGCGTGTATTTGATGGCGTTCGAGATCAGGTTCTGCAACAGGCGACGCAGCAAGCGCCGGTCCGTCCGGATCGAGAGAGAACAGGGCACGAAGGTCAGCGGCAGGCCCTTGGCCCTGGCCATCGGGCCAAACTCGATGGCCAGTTGCCGGAACAGATCATCGACCCGCACGACACTCATGTCAGGCTTCATGCTGCCCGAATCCAGCCGCGAGATATCCAGCAGCGCCGTGAGGATTTCCTCGACCGCATCCAGCGACGCATCGGCGTTGCGGGCCAGCGACACAGCCTCTTCGCTGGAGACACGCTCCACCAGCGACGAGGTGTAGAGGCGGGCGGCATTGAGCGGCTGCAGGATGTCGTGCGAAGCGGCTGCCAGAAAGCGCGTCTTGGACAGGTTGGCTTCCTCGGCGTCAGCCTTGGCGCGGCCAAGCGCGAGGTTGGCGCCGGTCAGTTCCTCCGTTCGCTCGCGCACCCGCTTTTCCAGCGTTTCATTGGCGCTGGCCAGTGCCTCCTCGGCGGAAACGCTGGCGGTGATGTCGGTGTAGGTGGTGACGCGCCCGCCATCCGGCAGATGGTTCGAGCGGATATCGATGACCATGCCCCGGGTCGGCAGGCGCAGGCGCACAGGCTCGGTGTCATAGACATAACTCCGCAGCCGTTCCGCCACCACTTCCTTGCCGGTGGAATCCCCATAGAAGCCGCGCTGCGCATTGAAGGACACGATGCTCTCCAGCGTCGTTCCGGGTTGCACGAACTCCGGCGGCAGATCGAAGATATCGCGGAAGGCCCGGTTGGAGGCCAGCAGCCGCAACTGGCTGTCAAAGACGGTCATGCCCTGCTGTGCATGATCCAGCGCGTGCTGGAGCAGGGCGCGGTTCTGCTGGATCGCTGCCGAAGCCTCATCCAGCACACGCAGGGCGGCATCGGATGAGAGGTTGCGACGCCGCAGCATCAGCGACAGGACGAGACGCGAGGAGGAGGCACCGATGGCGGATGCCAGCAGGTGCTCGGCGAAACGCATGGTCTGCGGGTCTGCCTCCTGCTTGCCGGTATTGGCAACATCGCGGCTGGCCTCGAAGGTCTGGAAGGCTGTCCGCGTGCGCTCCTCGCCCAGATAGCGGGCCACCGTCTGGCGCAGTTCATCCACGGTGACGGTCGAGCGCCAGAGCCGGAAGGTGGGGCCTGGTGTCGCCGTGTTCTGGTTGACGAAGAGCGCAGCCTGAACCCGCTCGATGGCATTGGGCTGGCGCGTCAGCGAGATGCCGATGAAGGCCGCCGTGTTGGCGGACAGGCTGAACAGCACGCCATGCACCAGCGGATGGGTTTCCACACCGAACAGCTGCGTCGGCTTCAGCGCGGCCAGGCCGAACAGGCCATGCTGCACGGTTGCGCCGAACAGGGCGTTGTCCACGCCAAGGCTCGGGATTAGAAGGGTGAACGCCCAGACGGCGATTCCGGTGAGCAAACCGGCGATGGCACCGCGTGCCGTCGCCCGGTGCCAGTAAAGGCCCCCCAGCAAGGCGGGGCCAATCTGCGCGATGGCAGCGAAGGCGAGCAGGCCGATGGAGGCCAGTGCCGCCTCTCCCGCCGCCCTGTAATAGGCATAGCCCAGCAACAGCACCGCCACGATGGCCAGGCGCCGGACGAGCAGGATCATGCCGCTCATGTCCTGGATCGGCGGCTTCGTGCGCCGCCGCAACGCCAGCGGCATGAACAGGTCATTCGAGATCATCACGGCGAGCGCAACGCATTCCACGATGACCATGGCGGTCGCTGCCGACAGGCCGCCGATCAGCACGATCAGCGCAATGGCTCCGGCCCCGTCGCGCAGCGGCAGCAACAGGACCGTGAGGTCGCGATCAATGACACCGGGTGGAAAGATCAGCAGGCCAGCGACCGCGATGGGGACGACGAACAGATTGATCGCCACCAGATAGGCCGGGAACATCCAGGCGGCCTGCCGGATATCGGACTGATCCCGGTTCTCCACCACAGTCACGTGAAACTGGCGGGGCAGCATGACGATGGCGCCCGCCGACAGAATGGTCATGGTGAGGCCCAGTTCCCAGTCGGGCACCTTGGCGAAGATCGCGGTGATGTCGGCGCGCTCTGAGGCTTG
The DNA here is from genome assembly GCA_031380285.1 of Hyphomicrobiales bacterium. GTDB lineage: Bacteria > Pseudomonadota > Alphaproteobacteria > Rhizobiales > Beijerinckiaceae > JADCCX01. The sequence goes on from JANNFV010000176.1 coordinate 6,050, forward strand.
CGCCAGCAGGTCCGACGGACCGTCGAACAGCCACCATGTGACGAAGATTCCTGCTGCCAGAAAGGCCATCAGCTTGATCGCGGATTCAACCGCGACGGCGATCATCAAGCCATCCTGATGCTCCGTCGTGTCGACCTGCCTTGTGCCGAAGACCACTGCAAAGAACGCCAGGATGCCCGCCACCAGCAGCGCCATGTCACCCAGGAATGGCGCTGCCGTTGACGCGCCCGGGGCACCGCCATTGACCCCGATGAACACCTCCAGCGAAGCCGAGATCGCCTTGAGCTGGAGCGCGATGTAAGGCAGCACGCTGATCACCGCGATCAGCGTCACGGTCGCCGCTACAGCCTGGCTCTTGCCGTAACGCGAGGCCACGAAATCCGCGATGGAGGCGATGTTGTTGTCCTTCGCCAGGCGAACGATGCGGGCGATGAAGAACGAGCACAGGCCGACGACAATGACCGGGCCAAGATAGATCGCCAGGAAATCATAGCCGGTGCGCGACGACAGGCCGACCGAACCCAGGAAGGTCCAGGACGTGCAATAGACGCCCAGCGTCAAGGCATAGATCAGCGGGCGCAAGGGGCCGTTGATCAGCCGCCGACCCCGGTTCTCGCCGACATGGGCTATGGCGAACAGCGCGGTCAGATAGACCAGTGCCGCCAGCACCACCATCCAGTTCTGAAGCACCGCCTGCGCTCTCCGGTTAAGCCATCAAGCCAATGGCATCACGATAGCGCTCTGCCACAACGATGGCAAAGGACGCTTGCCGCCTCACACCACCTTCACCCGCAGCGGCGTAAGGTTCCCGATCCGTCCTTCCATCACATCGCCCTTGACGACGGCGTTCACGCCTTCCGGCGTCCCCGTCATGATCAGGTCGCCCGGAGCGAGTGTGAAATATTGTGACAGGATGGCGATCTGCTCGGCCAGCGACCAGATCATATCGGCGGTGTCCGCCTTCTGGCGCGTCGTGTTGTTCACGGTCAATTCGAGATCGGCATGGAGGATATCGCCTGCCTTCGCCACTGTCGTGAGCGGGCCGATGATGGCGGAATTGTCGCCCGACTTGCCGATTTCCCAGGGGCGCTGCAGCTTCTTGGCCTCGCCCTGGCGATCGCGGCGCGTCATGTCGAGGCCGACGGCGTAGCCAAAGACATGGGACAGCGCAACGGATTCCTGGATGTCGCGTCCGCCCTTGCGGAGCGCGGCAACCAGTTCCAGCTCGTGGTGGTAGTCCGATGTTCCCGGCGGATAGGCGTGACGGGCCAGCTTGCCATTGGTCACGGCCTGCACGCCATCGCCCGGTTTCATGAAGAAGAACGGCGGCTCACGGTCCGGATTGCCGCCCATTTCGCGGGCATGGGCAGCGTAATTGCGTCCGATGCAATAGACACGGCGGGCGGGGAAGAGCTTGGCGGAGCCGAGGACCGGCAGGCCAACGGGCGGTTTGGGGGGGAAGGCATAGGCTGGCATGGTTGCGTCCGATGGTTTTCTGGAAAGACGATGAATTGATGATCCTCGTTCTTTCAGAGGCAACTCTCCGCCGCGGTCAAGCTCTGTTTCAGCGTTGCGCCGGATCGAACTGGCTGGCCGATGGTGCTTGACGGCCCGGAGCATCCTCGTCAAAAGCCACGCAGACCGTCCGGAAGCGCGACATGACAGATCTTGCACAAACCGAACCAGCCCAAACCGATCTGGCCCAAATCGAAACCGATGTGCTGACCCGCGTGGCGGCGGCCACTGACGAGGCTGGCCTGGAGGCCGTGCGGATCGCTGCTCTTGGCAAGACGGGCACGGTGTCGGGCCTGCTGGCCACGCTGGGCAAGATGCAGCCTGACGAGCGCAAGGTTGCGGGGCAGGCGTTCAATGCCTTGCGCGACCGCGTTCAATCGGCGCTTTCCGCCCGCAAGGAGATGCTGGGTGCAGCAGCGCTTGATGCTCGCCTTGCGGCAGAGACCGTGGATGTCACGCTGCCCATGCGTGACAGCGCGCTTGATATGGGCCGCATCCACCCGATCAGCCAGGTCATCGACGAGTTGACGGCGATCTTCGCCGATCTCGGCTTTGCCGTGGCGGAAGGGCCCGACATCGAGAGCGATGATCTCAACTTCACCAAGCTGAATTTCCCCGAGGGGCATCCGGCGCGGGAGATGCACGATACGTTCTTCTTTCCGCCGGGTGCCGACGGCAAGCGCAAGCTGCTGCGCACGCATACCTCTCCGGTACAGGTGCGCACCATGCTGGCCCAGAAGCCGCCGATCCGCGTGATCTGCCCCGGTCGCACCTACCGCTGCGACTGGGACCAGACACATCTGCCGATGTTCCATCAGGTGGAGGGCCTCGTCATCGACAAGACGGCCAATCTGGCACAGCTCAAATGGGTGCTGCAGGAATTCTGCAAGGCTTTCTTCGAGGTGCCCAACGTCGAGATGCGCTTCCGCCCGTCATTCTTCCCGTTCACGGAACCGTCGGTGGAGGTCGATATCCAGTGCGACCGCTCTGGCCGCGAAATCAAGTTCGGCCAGGGCACGGACTGGATGGAGATTCTCGGCTGCGGCATGGTGCATCCCAATGTGCTGCGCAATTGCGACCTCGATCCCGATGAATACCAGGGCTACGCCTGGGGCATGGGCATCGAGCGCATCGCCATGCTGAAATATGGCATGGATGATCTGCGCCCGTTCATGGATGCCGATGTGCGGTGGATCGAGCATTATGGCTTCAGGCCACTGGATTTGCCGACCTTGGCGGGGGGGTTGTCGTCATGAGTCACCTTCCTGAAAGCGCCAGTCCATCCGCACATGTCATTGGCGAAGTTTTGACTAAGGCTTTCGAACCCCTCGGGATGCGTAGTCTAACCATCCATGCAGGACTTGATCATGACGGTGAACCCGCTTGGCACGCCAGAGTCGCTTATGTAGAAGGAGCGCCGCCTCCAAACGGGCAACTCGCTATCGATGCTGTTGCTGAAGCCATGCGAAGGTTAACCGATATCGGCGATCAACGTTTTCTCTATGTCCGACACGAGTATGCGGATGGCAAACCTGCTCAGGATGATCAATCAGGAGGACGCGCTTCGCGTCGTCGGTCCGCAGCGTGAAGAGTTCTGATCTGATCGAGCGGGCTAAAGTCATATCGCGGGGGAAGCGTCGTCCGAAGTCTGTAGACCTTCGCCGCTCCGTTAGCGACGTCTACTATGCTGTTTTCCACCGGCTTGCGGCGATGGCAGCAGATACGCTGGTCGGGTCATCTAGGCGGCGAACTGAGGCTTGGCGTCGGGTCTATCGGGCGCTGGAGCATCGGCGTGCGAAGGACGAATTCAGACGACTAGCTGTTTTTTCTGACAGACCTCTGAAGACGATTGCAATCGTTTTCGTGGAGCTTCAGGGCCTTCGGCATGCAGCAGACTATGACCCAGCTTTTAGCATAATGCGTAGAAGCGATTTGGCGATTTTGATTTCGCAAGCTGAGGCCGCAATCTTTGCAACAGATCTGCTTGATCCTGCCGCCTGTCTGGATTTAAGCACGCGGCTCTTGTTTAGCGAGCGCAAGTAAGGACTTGGAATGAAATTCACCCTCTCATGGCTCAAAGATCACCTCGACACCGACGCCACGCTCGACACCATCACCGAGACGCTGACGCGCATCGGGCTTGAGGTGGAAACCGTCACCGACCCTGCCGCGAAGCTGCGCGATTTCACCATCGCTTATGTGATTGAGGCGAAGCAGCATCCCAATGCTGACAGACTCAGGGTCTGCACGGTCGATACCGGCGCGGGCGATCCTGTGCAGGTCGTGTGCGGTGCGCCCAATGCGAGGACCGGCATGAAAAGCGTGTTCTCGCCCGCTGGCACCTATATCCCGGGCAAGGACATCACCATCGGCAAGGGCGTGATCCGGGGCATCGAATCCGCTGGCATGCTGTGTTCGGCGGCGGAACTGCAGCTGTCCGAAGATCACGACGGCATCATCGACCTGCCTGCCGATGCGCCGCTGGGCGGGGTCTATGTCGACTGGCTCGGAAACCTTGACCCCGTGATCGAGATCAACCTGACGCCGAACCGGCCGGATTGCACCTCCGTCCACGGCATCGCGCGCGATCTTGCGGCGGCGGGCCTCGGCAAGCTCAAGGGCAATGTCGTCAAGGGCATCAAGGGTGAATTTCCTTGCCCGGTTTCCGTGACGCTCGATTTCACGCCCAACCACAGGAATCTCTGTCCGGCCTTTGCGCTCAGGCTCGTCAGAGGCGTCAAGAACGGGCCTTCGCCAGAGAGGATGCAGAAGCGGCTCAAGGCAATCGGCCACAGGCCCATCTCGGCGATGGTCGATATCACCAACTACATGACGTTTGATCGCGGCCGCCCCTTGCACGTGTTCGATGCGGACAAGGTGAAGGGCAATCTCGTGGTGCGTCGCGCCCGCAACGGCGAGGAACTCCTCTGCCTCGATGGCAAGACCTACGCCTTCGACGAGGCCATGGTGGTGATTGCCGATGACAACGGCGTGGAGTCCCTGGCCGGCATCATGGGCGGCGAGCATTCGGGCTGCGACGAGAACACCACCAACGTGCTGATCGAATCCGCGCTGTGGGACACGTTCAACATCGCGCAGACCGGGCGCAAGCTTAGCATCATCACCGATGCCCGCTATCGCTTCGAGCGCGGCGTGGACCCGCTGTTCAACAATCCGGGCTGCGATCTGGCCACGCAACTCGTCATTGATCTGTGCGGTGGCACGCCATCCGCAATGATTGTGGCGGGCGAAATACCCGATACCGACAAGGTCATCGACTTCCCCTGGGCGGAGACCAAGCGCCTCACCGGCCTCACGGTGCACCCCGTGGAACAAAAACTGATCCTCCAGACGCTGGGCTTCCATGTCTCTGGTGTCGGTGACCATGTGAAGGTCTCGCCGCCGTCCTGGCGTCCCGATGTCGAGGGCAAGGCCGATCTCGTGGAAGAGGTCATCCGCATCGTCGGCCTGGACAAGGTGAAGCCGGAGCCGCTTCCCGCCCAAATCGCGGTCAACGGCCCCGTGCTGACGCTGCTGCAGCGCCGCACGCGGGCCGCCAAGCGCACACTCGCCGGGCGCGGCATGATGGAAGCCGTGACCTGGACCTTCATCTCCGAAAGCCAGGCGCTGCTGTTTGGCCGCAGTGTTGCGGTGCTTCCCGCCCTCAAGCTGTCGAACCCGATTGCCGCCGATCTTTCCGACATGCGGCCATCGCTGCTGCCCGGCCTGCTGACCTCCGCCCAGAAGAATGCGGATCGCGGCTTTGGTGGTGTGGCGCTGTTCGAAGTGGGGCAGGTCTATCAGGGCGATGGCGAGAATGATCAGAAGATCGCCGCCGCTGGTGTGCGTCGCGGCCTGGCCAAGGCGTCCGGCCAGGGGCGGCACTGGTCCGCCACCACGGCTGATGTCGATGTCTTCGATGCCAAGGCGGATGCGATGGCCCTGCTGGCGGGCATTGGCGTTGCGCTAGGTGGTCTGCAGGTGGTGCCGGGCGGTCCGTCCTGGCTGCATCCCGGGCGCTCGGCCACGCTGCAATTCGGCCCGCAGAACCAGATCGGCTGCTTCGGCGAGATCCATCCGGCAGTGCTGAATGCACTCGATATCAAGGGGCCGCTGGTGGCATTCGAGATCCTGCTCGATGCCATTCCTGCGCCCAAGGCCAAGCCGACGAAGATGCGGCCGAAGCTGGAGCTCTCGGCATTCCAGCCGGTGACGCGTGACTTTGCTTTCATCGTCGATGGCGAGGTGAAGGCGGATGACCTGTTGAAGGTGGCACGCGGCATTGATCGGGCTTTGGTCTCCGACGTGACGCTGTTCGATGTCTATGAAGGCAAGGGCGTCGATCCCGGCAAGAAATCGCTCGCCATCGCCGTCACGCTGCAACCGAAGGACCGCACGCTGACTGATGCCGAGATCGATGCCCTGGCGCAGAAGCTCGTGGCCGAGGCCGCGAAGAAGACAGGCGCCGTGCTGCGCGGGTGAAACCGCTCACAGCCAGGTCGTGGTCTCGTCCAGCGGCTTCTTGCTGATGCGTGGCACCTGGCACCCCTCCTTGGGATAGCCGACGACAAGCAGGATCACCGCCTTCTCGCTCTCGGGCCTGCCGCAGATTTCGTTGAGGAAGCCCATGGGCGACGGCGTGTGCGTCAACGTCGCCAGTCCCGCCTGATGCAGCGCCGCAATCAGGAACCCTGTTGCGATGCCGACCGATTCCGGCACGTAATAGTGCTTCACCTTCTTCATCGAGCCGTCGGCCCGAATCTCTTCGCCCCAGCGCTTTGCGAAGATGGCGATCAGCCAGGGCGCTTCAGTCAAGAAGGGCTTTTGCCAGTCCGTGCCGAGATGTGAAAGCGCGGTGAGCCATTCTGCTCCAGCGCGTCCCGCATAGAACGCCTTCTCCTCTTCCTCGGCGGCTTCGCGGATGCGGCGCTTGATGTCGGGCGACGCAATCGCGGCGAAACTCCAGGGCTGCTGGTTGGCACCGGAGGGGGCGGTTCCCGCCGTCATGATGGCGTGTTCGATGATGGCACGCGGCACGGGCTTGTCCGAATAGTCCCGCACAGTACGCCGTCTTGTCATATCGGCACGGAAGGTTGCCGCGGCGGCCAGCATCTCGCCCTCACTCCTGGCGTGAAAATCCAGTGGATGAAATTCAGCGCGGCCCATTGGTGATGTCTCCCTGCTGGTCGCACCTTGCAAAAGCCCGATGTGCGGGGCAAGCCTTTGTCGCAAGAAGTGGAGTGGCGCATGACCAGCAGGCCGATACAGAAGGGTGATCGCGTGTTCCTCGTGGACGGCTCGAACTTCATCTTTCGCGCCTATTTCCAGTCGATGAACCAGGACCGGCGGTATCTCTACCGCTCCGACGGATTGCCGACGGGCGCGGTGCGGCTGTTCGCGGTGAAGATGCTGCAATTCGTGACCGAGGGCGTGCTGGGCGTGATGCCGACGCATCTCGCCATCATCTTCGACAAGTCCGAGAACTCATTCCGCAAGGCGCTCTACCCCGCCTACAAGGCCAACCGCTCGGAGCCGCCGGAAGATCTGGTGCCGCAGTTTCCCCTCATGCGCGAGACGGTGAAGGCGTTTGGCCTCATCCCGGTGGAGCAGGACACCTACGAGGCGGATGACCTGATCGCGACCTATGCCCGCCAGGCCGTGGATGCGGGAGCCGAGGTGCTGATCGTATCCGCCGACAAGGATCTGATGCAGCTCATCGAACCGGGCGTGGCGATGTATGATCCGGCCTCTGGTGTGGCCGGTGCCAAGGGAGCGCGCGAGGAGCGCAAGATCGGGCGCGACGAGGTGATCGCCTATTTCGGCGTGCCACCCGAGCGCGTGGTCGATGTGCAGGCGCTGGCGGGCGACAGCACGGACAATGTGCCGGGAGCGCCCGGAATCGGCATCAAGACCGCCGCGCAGATGATTCAGGATTTCGGCGATCTCGACCAGTTGCTGGCCCGCGCCAGTGAGATCAAGCAACCGAAGAAGCGCGAGACGCTGACCGACCCTGACGTCATCGAGAAGGTGCGTGTCTCGAAGCAACTGGTGGAACTGGTGCGCGACGTGCCGCTGGTGACGCCGCTTGCCGATCTGGGGTTGCCCCCACTGGAGGCACGCCCGCTCATCGCCTTCCTGAAGGCGATGGAGTTCACCACCATCACCAAGCGCATCGCCGACAAGGCCGAGATCGATGTGAACGCGGTGGAGCCGGAGGAGCGGTTGAAGGTGGGCAATTATGGCGGGCGGCGTGCCGCCTCTCCTTCTCCATCGGGAGAAGGTGTCCCGCGCAGCGGATCGGATGAGGGAGAGCCTCAGACGCCGGGGGTCTCTCTCATCCGTCAGGCTCCGCCTGCCACCTTCCCCCAAGGGGGAAGGAATAGGCCCGCTGTCCTCGCCGAGGCCCGCAAGGCCCAAGCTGAAACCACCAAGATTGATCGCACAGCGTACGAAACCATCCTCTCGCTTGATGGTCTCGACACGTGGCTCGCCGCAGCCCGCGATCAGGGCTTCCTGGCCATCGACACCGAAACCGACAGCCTTGATGCCATGCAGGCCAACATGGTTGGCTTTTCGCTTGCCATTGCGCCCGGCAAGGCGGCCTACGCCCCACTGTTGCACAAGGGGGAGGGAACCGGCGATCTCTTTGGCGGCGGCAATCTGGTCGAGGGCCAGATGGAGGCACGCGCCGCCTTGTCGCGGCTGAAGGCCGTGCTGGAAGACTCGGCGATCCTCAAGATTGGCCAGAACCTGAAGTTCGACATGCTGCTCTTGCGTCAGCACGGCATCGAGCTTCGCAACATCGACGACACCATGCTGATGTCCTATGCGCTCGATGGCGGCGCGAGTTCCGGCAATTCCGGTGGTCACGGCATGGATGCGCTGTCGCAGCGATGGCTCGGCCATACACCGATCAGCTTCGACGAGGTCACGGGCACGGGCAAGAACCGCATCACCTTTGACCGCGTGGCGCTGGACAAGGCGACGGCCTATGCCGCCGAGGATGCCGACGTGACGTTGCGGCTGTGGCGGGTGCTCAAGCCGCGCTTGTCTGCCGAATCCATGACGACGGTGTACGAGACACTGGAGCGACCGCTTGCCTCCGTGCTGATGCGCATGGAGCGGCGGGGCATCTCCATCGACCGGCAGATCTTGTCACGGCTCTCGGGTGAGTTTGCGCAGCGCATGGCAGGCCTGGAGGATGAGA
>JANNFV010000191.1:0-4579 GCA_031380285.1 Hyphomicrobiales bacterium
GCGGCGTCTCGAAGGACGCAGGACGGTGGTGCTGCACTCCCGACGCAACAGAGAATTGCACGACGGTCGTGCGTCCTTCGAGACGCCCTTCGGGCTCCTCAGGATGAGGACATTGTGGGGTGGCATCGATGTTGGAAGATCAACAGATTAACGCCTACCCCAATATCCCCGGCAGGTTCAGCCCGTTCTCCCTCGCGCAATCGAGGGCGCTCTCGTAGCCCGCATCGGCATGGCGCATCACGCCCGTGGCAGGATCGTTCCACAGCACGCGCCCTATCCGCCGAGCGGCATCCTCAGACCCATCGCAACAGATCACCATGCCCGAGTGCTGCGAGAACCCCATGCCCACGCCGCCACCGTGATGCAGCGACACCCAGGTGGCACCTGACGCCGTGTTGAGCAGGGCATTCAGCAGCGGCCAGTCGGATACGGCGTCCGAGCCATCGCGCATCGCTTCCGTCTCGCGGTTGGGCGAGGCGACGGAGCCTGAATCGAGGTGGTCGCGCCCGATCACGATGGGGGCCTTCAACTCGCCGCTGGCCACCATGGCGTTGAAGGCAAGGCCAAGCCTGTGCCGATCTCCCAGGCCCACCCAGCAGATGCGGGCAGGCAAGCCCTGGAAGCTGATGCGTTGTCGCGCCATGTCCAGCCAATTGTGCAGGTGCTTGTTGTCCGGCAGGATCTCCTTCACCTTCTGGTCGGTGCGGTAGATGTCCTCCGGATCACCGGAAAGCGCACACCAGCGGAACGGGCCGATGCCCCGGCAGAACAGTGGGCGGATATAGGCCGGCACGAAGCCGGGAAAATCGAAAGCATCCGCGACGCCTTCTTCCAGCGCCATCTGCCGGATGTTGTTGCCGTAATCGACGACAGGCACGCCCATCTTCTGGAAGTCGAGCATGGCCCGCACATGCCCCGCCATGGATTGCTTCGCCGCCGCGGTGATCGCCTTGGGATCGCTCTGGCGCTTGTCGTCCCACTCAGCCAGCGTCCAGCCCTTGGGCAGGTAGCCATTCACCGGGTCATGGGCCGAGGTCTGGTCGGTGACGCAGTCTGGCTTCACGCCGCGCTTCACCAGTTCCGGCAGGATATCGGCTGCATTGCCCAGGAGAGCCACGGAAATCGGCTTTTTCTCGGCACAGGACCGCGCAATGATCGCCAATGCGTCATCCAGATCCTTCGCCTGCACGTCGACATATTTCGTGCGCAAGCGGAACTCGATGCTGGACGGGCGGCATTCGATGGCAAGGCACGAGGCACCCGCCATGGTCGCCGCCAGCGTCTGTGCGCCGCCCATGCCGCCAAGGCCCGCCGTGAGGATCCATTTGCCCGCCAGATCGCCGTGATAGTGCTGGCGGCCCATCTCGACGAAGGTTTCGTAGGTGCCCTGCACGATGCCTTGCGTGCCGATGTAGATCCAGGAGCCAGCGGTCATCTGGCCGTACATCATCAGGCCTTTCCGATCGAGCGCGTTGAAATGCTCCCACGTCGCCCAGCGCGGCACGAGGTTGGAATTGGCGATCAGCACGCGCGGCGCATCGGCATGGGTGCGGAACACCCCAACCGGCTTGCCCGATTGCACCAGCAGCGTTTCGTCCATCTCCAGCTTGCGCAGCGAGGCCACGATCCGATCGAAGCTGTCCCAATCACGCGCCGCACGCCCGATGCCGCCATACACCACGAGTTCCGCCGGATTTTCAGCCACGTCAGGATCGAGGTTGTTCATCAGCATCCGCAAGGGGGCTTCGGTCATCCAGCCCTTGGCGGAAAGGTCCGTGCCTCTTGCGGCGCGGATAATGCGGCTGTTGTCGATGCGTCTCATCTCAGCTCCTATCAAGATTTGTGGCGGCCTGGAGTGCTGCCTCGATCACATTGGAAAGCGCTGCTTGCAACGGCTGGGCGACGCTCTCCGAAAATTGCCAGGGCGGGCTTTCGCTGGCGAGATAGCCATTCAGGCCAAGCTCCATCTGCAGGGCGTGGACCCGCACCTGCGGCTGGCCATAGTGCCGGGTGATCCATCCCCCCTTGAAGCGCCCGTTGCTGACATGCGGCAAGCCACTGTCGCGCATGGCCTGCTCGGCAGCGGTTTGCACGGCGGGAGCCGCCGATGCGCCGCTGTTGGTGCCAAGGTTCATCAGCGGAAGTTGGCCTGGAAACAGCCGGGGAATGACTGACTTGATGGAGTGGCAATCGTAAAGCAGGCAAAAGCCATGGGCAGCCCTGATCCGGGCGATCTCGGCCGCGAGCGCGTCGTGGTAAGGCAGGAAGTAGAGTTGCCGCCGCCGCTCGATTTCCGCCGCATCCGGAGCCACGCGCCAGATCGGCGCACCATCGAAGGTGCTCATCGGCACCAGTTCGGTCGTGGCTTGCCCGGGATAGAGCGACACTCCCGAAGGATCACAATTGAGATCAATGACATAGCGCGATATCTTCGCCTCGATCACGGAAGGCTTCCAGCGCTTTTCCGCGAAGCGATACAGCTCGCGCATGTGCCAGTCCGTATCCTCCAGCATCGTTCCACGGTCGTTCAGCGTAGCCGCGATTTCGTCCGGCAGAGCCGTGCCGGGGTGCGGCATCGACAGCAGCAGCGGGCTTTCGCCTTGTGTCAGCGTGAAGGTTTTCATCGTCATTCCACCAGAAGCGCATCCAGCAAGTCAGCTTGGCCTGCCGCCAGACCACCGCTGCGCACCAGCGCCGATGCCGCTTCCATGTCGGTCGACATGATCCGGTCATTGCCGACGGGCGGTGCCACGGCGCGGATGGCCGCCATTGCCTTCGCCAACCGCGGGCTGGTTTCCAATGGTGCGCGCATCTCCACGCCCTGCGCCGCCATCAGCGCCTCGATCCCGATGATGCGCGACAGGTTGTCAGCCATCGGCCCCAGGCGTCTCGCGCCATGCGTCGCCATGGAAACATGGTCCTCCTGGTTGGCGGAGGTGGGGATGGTGTCGATCACGGCGGGCGTCGCACGTTGACGGTTTTCGGAGGCCAGCGCCGCGCTTGTCACCTCTGCGATCATGAATCCGGAGTTGAGGCCTGGCTCGCGCACCAGGAAAGCGGGCAGGCCCGACAGCACCGGATCGACCAGCATGGCGCAGCGCCGTTGGGTGATGTTGCCGACTTCGGTTGCCGCCAGCGCCAGCATATCCGCCGCGAAGGCCACGGGTTCCGCATGGAAATTGCCGCCGGAGACGACTTCGCGCGTTTCAGTGATCACCAGCGGATTGTCCGTGACCGCGTTGGTTTCATCCCGCAGCATCCGCGCCGCGTCCTGCATCACTTGCAACGCCGCACCCATCACCTGCGGCTGGCAGCGGATGGAGTAGGGGTCTTGCACGCGCGGATCATCGGCGAGGTGCGAGCGGCGGATGACGCTGTCCTGCATCAGCGCCCGCAAAGCCGCGCCCACCGCGATCTGTCCGCCGTGGCGGCGCAGACGATGGATGCCCTCATGGAAGGGCGTATCCGATCCAGCAATGGCATCGGTGGACAGTGCTCCGGTCACCAGGGCTGCCGCAAAGCAGCGCTCCAGGGCAAACAGCCCGTGCAGCGCCAGCGCCGTGGAGACTTGCGTGCCATTCAGCAGTGCCAGGCCCTCTTTCGGCCCCAGCACGATGGGTGTCAGTCCTGCCGCCCGCAACGCTGCCGCGCCATCCAGCGTCTGGCCTGCGAAGGTGGCTTCGCCTTCCCCGATCAGTACCGCTGCCATGTGCGCCAGTGGCGCAAGATCACCCGAAGCGCCAACGGAGCCTTGTGACGGGATGACCGGCAGCACGCCTTTCTCCAGCATCGCCAGCAGCAGGCGCACCATGGCTGCCTGTACGCCTGATGCGCCCTGCGCCAGGCTCGCGGCCTTCAGGCCAAGCACAAGCCGCACGACCGCCGGGGGCAAGGGATCGCCAACGCCTGCGCAATGCGAGCGCACGATGTTGAGCTGCAATTCCTGCAGTTTTTCCGCCGGGATGCGCACGCTCGCCAGTTTGCCGAACCCGGTATTGACGCCGTAAACCGCATCATTGCCGCGTGCCGCCTGCAACAGAATCTGGTGGCCTGTCTCGATGATCGGCCATGCTGCGGAATCGAGCGTGAGCGGAGCCCCCTGATGCACCGCGCGCCACAGGCCAAGGCGGGTTTCCCCAGGTGTCAGCAAGAGAGAGGCCATGCTCATCCTTCCCCGCGCCAGATGCGGCGATGCAGCGGGTTGAAGCCCATGCGATAGACGAGTTCCGCCGGGCTTTCGATCTCCCAGATCGCGAGGTCGGCCAATTTGCCCACCTCCAGCGTGCCGGTGTCGTGCTGCAAGCCAAGTGCCCGTGCCGCCTCGCGCGTCACGCCAGCGATGCATTCCTCCACCGTCATGCGAAACAGCGTCGCCGCCATGTTCATGGTCAGCAGCGGCGAGGTCAGCGGCGACGACCCGGGATTGCAGTCGGTGGCGATGGCGATGGGCGTGCCGGCTTTGCGCAGGAGATCGACCGGCGGCAGCTGCTTTTCGCGGATGAAATAGAAGGCGCCGGGCAGCAGGACTGCGGCGGTGCCGGATTTCGCCATCGCGGCGGCGCCAGCGGCGTCGGTGAAC
>JANNFV010000031.1:0-2372 GCA_031380285.1 Hyphomicrobiales bacterium
GGTCATCGGCTCCTGGAAGATCATGGTGATGGCATTGCCGCGATGCGGCTTCAGAGGTTGCTCGCCGACATCCGCCAGCGTCCCCCCGTCGAAGCTGACCGATCCTGTCGCGACGCCGTTGCTGGCGAGCAGTCCCATCAGCGCCATCATGGTCTGGCTTTTGCCGGAGCCGCTCTCGCCCACGATAGCGACGATCTCGTTGCGGTGGATCGCCAGGTCGATGCCCTTCACGGCCTCGACGATCCCGTCATTGGTGCGGAAGGAGACGCGGAGGTTGTGGACCTGGATGAGAGGCGGCACTGGAGAACCCTCTCCCCGAGGGGGAGAGGGCAGGGTGAGGGGGTTGCTGCGCTCACCGGACATCGCTCGGAGCCCCCTGCACAAGATTGAGGATCGTATCGCAAACACTGTCGAGCTGGGTCGTAACCTCGTGATTCCAGAAACGAACGACGAGGTAGTGCCGACCGCCAAGATCAGCCGTGCGCCGCCTGTCGCGTTCGGCGACGGAATCGCGGTTGTGATGACCACCGTCGAGTTCCACGATCAACCAGGCATCTACACAAACGAAATCGGCGATGTAGGGACCGATCGGAACCTGACGTTTGAATTTCCAGCCGCTGAGTCGCCTGTTTCGGAGCCTTGACCAGAGAAGGCGCTCTGCTTCAGTCTGATTCCGACGCAATTCGCGTGCATGACCGGTCAGATTGGGAGCCAAGTCCTTCAATGTCGTGCCCCCTCACCCTGCCCTCTCCCCCTTGGGGAGAGGGTTCTATCGCCGCGCTCTTCCCCCATCACCGGTCCTTCGGGTCCAACGCATCACGCAACCCATCGCCGATGAAGTTGAGCGCGAACAGCGTGGTCACGAGGAAGATGGCCGGGAAGATCAGCATGTAGGCCGCACCCTGGATATTGCGGGCACCATCCGAAATCAGCACACCCCAGCTTGTCATCGGCTCCTGCACGCCCAGGCCCAGGAAGGACAGGAAGCTTTCGAGCAGGATCACCTTGGGCACCAGCAGCGTCATGTAAACCACGACAGGCCCCAGCACGTTGGGGATGATGTGCCGCCGCAGGATGCCGCCATGATCCACGCCCAGCGCTTCCGCCGCCTGCACGAATTCCTGCCGACGCAGCGACAGCGTCTGCCCGCGTACGATGCGGGCCATGTCGAGCCATTCCACCGCGCCGACCGCGATGAACATGAGGACGAAATTGCGCCCGAAGAACACCACGAGCATGATGACGAAAAAGATGAAGGGAAGCGCGTAGATGATATCCACGATCCGCATCATCACATCATCCACCCGCCCGCCGAAATAGCCCGATGTGGCACCATAGAGCACGCCGATCAGCACACCGACGCATGCCGCCAGCAGGCCAAGGGCGAGGCTGACGCGGCCCGCGATCAGGGTGCGCGTCAGCAGGTCACGCCCGTTGGCGTCGGTGCCGAACAGGAAGCGCCTGTATTCGATCGGCACCTGCACGGTTAGCCGCTGGCCGCCGCCGTCACGCGCCGTGACTTCTGCAGGGCCGAAGAGGTCCGAGCGATCGAAAAACGCCAGCCCGCGTTCATCGATGGCGCGGGGTGCGACCAGGACAACCGTGACCATGCCGCCACTGACCGTGATCGTATCGGCCTTGGCCCGCACCCGCTGCGCGATCCGCTCCACCGCAGGCTGGATCGCCTCCGGCGCGGGATGGGCGGACAGCCCGGCTGGCACGCGGGTGTATTCCGGATAGACCCGGTCATAGGCGTGGCCGGTCAGGTACGGGCCAAGCAACGAGAGCAGCATGACGAGAGCCAGCGCAAAGAGGCTGGCCACCGCTGCCTTGTTGCGCTTGAGACGCAGCTTCGCGTCATCCCAGAGCGAGCGACCGATGTCAGGGGATAGCGCCGCACTAGTCATAACGCTGCACCGATGATGTGCGTCCTTCGAGGCTCCGCTTCGCTGCGCACCTCAGGATGAGGACGTTTGTGGCTTGCACAAGGCTCCTCATCCTGAGGTGCGAGCCGAAGGCGAACCTCGAAGGGCGCGCAATGCAGATGCTGTCTTCCTCCATCAGGCGTATCTCACGCGTGGATCAAGCGCGGCATAGAGCACATCGACGATCAGGTTGAACACCAGCACGAAGCAGGCGATGATCACCACCGTTCCCATCACCAGCGTGTAGTCGCGGTTGAGTGCGCCCTCGACGAAATAGCGACCAATGCCCGGCAGGCCGAAGATCGTCTCGACCACGACGGAGCCGGTCAGCAGCGCTGCGGCGGCTGGCCCGAGATAGGACACCACCGGGAGCGCGGCCCCCCGCAGCGCGTGGCGGATGATTGTCGCATCGGACAACCCCTGCGCCCTCAGCGTGCGGATATGGTT
>JANNFV010000032.1:0-4302 GCA_031380285.1 Hyphomicrobiales bacterium
CAATGGGCTGGTCCTCCTGTTTCGGCCAGGCCGTGATCGCGCTCGCCAAGAAGCACGGCGTCAACGCCGACCGCGCGCAGGTGACCTGCGCCGTTACCCTGAACAAGGACGAGACGAGCTTCGCGCTGACCGCCGAGCTCACGGTGACCATTCCGGGTGAAGACCCGGCCAAGGTGAAGGCCCTCGTCGAGGATGCCCACACCATCTGCCCCTATTCCAAGGCCACGCGCGGCAATGTGCCCGTGACGCTGACCATTCTTTAAAGAGACGACTGGAGAACACCCATGGCCAAAGCCGCCGCTAAAGCACCAGCCAAAACCGCCGCTCCGAAGGCCGCAGCGCCGAAAGCCGCTGCACCCAAGGCAGTCGCCGTCAAGCTGTCCAACGCCACCGGGCGCATCAGCCAGGTCATCGGCGCTGTCGTCGACGTGCAGTTCGAGGGCAAGCTGCCCGAGATCCTGAACGCGCTGGAAACCACCAACAACGGCAACCGCCTCGTCCTCGAAGTGGCGCAGCATCTGGGCGAGAACGCCGTGCGCTGCATCGCCATGGACGTGTCGGAAGGCCTTGTGCGCGGCCAGCCCGTGCGCGACACCGGCGTGCCGATCTCCGTGCCCGTTGGCGAAGAGACACTGGGCCGCATCATGAATGTCATCGGTGAGCCGATCGACGAAGCCGGTCCGATGAAGACCAAGTCCAGCCGCGCCATCCACCAGCCAGCGCCGTCCTATGCGGAGCAGTCGACGGAAGCGCAGATCCTCGTGACAGGCATCAAGGTGGTGGATCTGCTGGCTCCCTTCGCCAAGGGCGGCAAGATCGGCCTCTTCGGCGGCGCGGGTGTCGGCAAGACCGTGCTGATCCAGGAGCTGATCAACAACGTCGCCAAGGCGCATGGCGGTTATTCCGTCTTCGCAGGCGTGGGTGAGCGTACCCGCGAGGGCAACGATCTCTATCACGAGTTCATCGAATCGGGCGTGAACAAGAAGGGCGGCGGCGCAGGCTCCAAATGCGCCCTCGTTTTCGGCCAGATGAACGAGCCGCCCGGTGCCCGCGCCCGCGTGGCGCTGTCCGGCCTGACCATCGCGGAAGATTTCCGCGACAAGGGCCAGGACGTGCTGTTCTTCGTCGACAACATCTTCCGCTTCACGCAGGCGGGTTCCGAAGTGTCGGCACTTCTCGGCCGCATCCCCTCCGCCGTGGGTTATCAGCCGACGCTCGCCACCGACATGGGTGCCTTGCAGGAGCGCATCACGACGACGCAGAAGGGCTCGATCACCTCGGTGCAGGCCATCTACGTCCCCGCCGATGACCTGACCGATCCGGCACCAGCGGCCTCCTTCGCCCACCTCGACGCGACGACGGTGTTGAACCGCTCCATCGCCGAAAAGGGCATCTACCCGGCCGTGGACCCGCTGGATTCCACCTCGCGCATGCTCTCCCCCATCGTCGTGGGCGAGGAGCATTATCAGGTGTCGCGCCAGGTGCAGTCGATCCTGCAGCGCTACAAGTCGCTCCAGGACATCATCGCCATCCTGGGCATGGATGAGCTGTCCGAAGAGGACAAGCTGACCGTGTCCCGCGCCCGCAAGATCGAGCGTTTCCTGTCGCAGCCATTCTTCGTGGCCGAAGTCTTCACCGGCTCGCCCGGCAAGTTCGTGTCCCTCGAAGACACGATCAAGGGCTTCAAGGAACTCTGCGCCGGCAAATACGACCACCTCCCCGAGGCCGCCTTCTATATGGTCGGCAACATCGATGAGGCGGTTGCGAAGGCGCAGAAGCTGGCGGCTGAGGCGGCCTGACGTTGGGGCAGTCGGCAATGGGCATTCGGCAGTCGGGTTATGCTTCCCGACTCCGGATTTCCGGTGACGACCGTCCCTGTGCCTTCTTCCGACTGCCCACTGCCCATTGCCGACTGCCGTTGGAGCACACATGACCACCTTCCACTTTGAACTCGTCTCCCCCGCCAAGCTCCTCTTCGAAGGCGCGGTGGAAAGTGTCGTCGTGCCCGGCCTCGAGGGCGACATGACCATCATGGCGAACCATGCCGCCACGATGACATCGCTGCGCCCCGGCGTGGTGACCATCGGGGATGGCAAGTCCGCCAAGCGCCTCTACGTGCGCGGCGGCTTTGCCGATGTGAACGCCTCCGGCCTCACCATCCTGGCCGAACAGGCAACGCCGGTGGAAGAGCTTTCCGCCGAAGTCATCGCGGCAGAGATGAAGAACGCCGAGGAAGACCTCCGCGACGCGAGGAGCGACGAAGCCAGGCGCATCGCGTCGGAAAAGCTGGGCCAGCTCAAGGACGTGATGGCCGTCATCCGGAACTGAGTTTTCTTCCCTCGCCCGCTTGCGGGAGAGGGTGGACGAGCGAAGCGAGGCCGGGTGAGGGCATAACGCTTCATTCAATGCATGGCCCTCATCCGGCCCTCCGGGCCACGTTCTCCCGCGAGCGGGAGAAGAAAACAGACAGCGGCCCTTGGCCGCTGTTGTCGTATCCGACGCTTGTCATCCCCCTGTCTCAGCGCCATTGTAACCTCTACAATCGACAGGAGCCTCCGATGACCGATACGCCCAACACCGGGATGACCCGCCGCCAGGCTTTCACCATCGCCGCAGGGGCTGGTGTGGTTGCCACCACCATCATGGCGGCGACACCGGAAGAGGCGCTGGCGCAAGCCGCCAACCAGGGCACGCCGCCGACCTTCACGCTGCTGCTCGTCAACGACATCTACAAGATGAGTGAAGTGCGCGGTCGCGGCGGTTTCGCCCGCCTCGCCGCCATCGCGCGGGCCGAGAAGGCCAAGGGCATTCCCATGCTCTACGCCCATGCGGGCGACATGTTCTCGCCCTCCCTGATGTCCGGCTTCGACCAGGGCCAGCACACGGTCGAACTGCTGAACGTGGTGCCGCCCGATATCTTCGTGCCGGGAAACCACGAGTTCGATGGCGGCAAGGACAATTACCTCAAGCTGACCAAGCTGGCGAAATACCCCACCTACGCGGCCAATCTCAGGGCGGCGGATGGCTCCGTGCTGCCCGACCACAAGGATCGCGCCATGCTCGATCTCGGCCCGGTCAAGGTCGGCATCTTTGGCGTGGCGCTGGCGACATCTCCGCTGATGTCCTCGACCGGTGACCTGAAATTCCTGGACGAGATGGCAGCGGTGCGCGACCAGACCAAGGCGCTGCGTGATGCCGGTGCCGACATGATCGTCGCCGTCACGCATACCGATTTCACCCGCGATCTCGAAATCGCCCGCTCCCGCCTCGTCGATGTGCTGCTCACCGGCCATGATCACGATCTGCGGGTGGTCTATGACGGGCGCACCGTGATGGTGGAATCGGGCGAGGAAGGCGAATACGTCACCGCGGTAGATATCTACGCCACCATCGGCGAGCGCGAGGGCAAGCGGGCCGTGACCTGGCTGCCGCGTTTCCGCATCATCGATTCCGGCACGGTGACGCCGGACCCCGAAGCGCTGGCCATCGTCAAGCGCTACGAGGCCGAGTTGTCCAAGGAGCTTGATGTGGCGCTGGGCACCACGGCGGTGGACCTCGACAGCCGCTCGGCCTCCGTGCGCTCGCAGGAAACCGCCATCGGCAACCTGATCGCCGATGCCATCCGCACTTCGACAGGTGCCGATGTCGCCATCACCAACGGCGGCGGCATCCGGGGCAACAAGCAATATCCTGCGGGTGCCACCATCACGCGGCGCGATATCCTGACGGAGCTGCCCTTCGGCAATTCCACCTCCATGGTCGAGGTCACGGGCAAGGACATCAAGGACGCGCTGGAGAACGGCGTCAGCCAGATCGACAACCGCGCCGGGCGTTTCCCGCAGATTGCGGGCATGACCGTCACCATCGACAGCAAGGCTGCCGTGGGCAGCCGCATCACCCAGATTCAGGTGGGCGGCAAGGAGCTTGATCCGGCGGTCAAGTACAAGGTCGCCACCAACGACTTCATGGTGGGTGGTGGCGACGGCTACACCGCGCTGGCGCGTGGCCGCGTGCTGATCGGCAAGACCGACGGCAAGCTGATGGCCAGCGTCGTCATGGCCCATGTCAGGGCAGCGGGCGCGGTGCAGGCCAAGGTCGATGGGCGGATCACCTTGAAGTGACGGCCTACCAGGCGGGGCTGGCGGCGTTTCGCAGCGCGGGTGACGACGGCTGGCTGTCGCTGCCCTTCTTCCAGGATGGCTCCGCCGACCGCCTGATGGCCGCGCTGGACGCACTGCTGGCGGCAGGCACGCCGGTGTTGCCCAAACCCGCCGATCTCTTCAATGCACTCGAGCTGACGCC